>NZ_BAAFQO010000020.1:0-40624 GCF_042849115.1 Lactococcus muris
AGGCATTGTCTCATCTTGTTCCAACGGCCCATTAGAGGGAAAAAATAATCTCTGTAAGCTTATCAAACGCATTGCCTTTGGTTTTGGGCGTTTTGATCATCTTAGAAAACGGATTTTGCTCCAACAACTCCTTGTCAAACGCAACTAAAAAAGCTGTCCTAAGACAACTTTTCACACACTGCTGTAACTCATTTTTTAGCGAGTACCACCGCAGAGTTGACAGAGCCAGAGTTTTCAGCTCTTTTTTTATTTTTAAACAAAGCAGATTCTGGGGAACAACTTGCTCAAAAAGTTGAATTAAGTCAGTTTTTATGCTATTCTAATGAGGTATGAAATTTCTGAGCTCAGGGCTCATAAATAAGGAGAAATAATTAATGACTGCAAGTTTTGAAAAAACTGGTGTTAACACTGGTACACTCTCATTTTCAATCGATCAAGAAACAATCAAACAGGGTCTTGACAAAGCTTTCAATAAAGTAAAAGGTAATATCTCAGTTCCAGGTTTTCGTAAAGGTAAAGTCAGCCGTCAAATGTTTAACCGCATGTATGGTGAGGAAGCGCTTTTTGAAGAAGCTTTGAATGCTGTACTGCCAGCTGCTTATGATGCAGCTGTAAAAGAAGCAGGTATTGAGCCGGTTGCACAACCAAAAATTGATGTCACTAAAATGGAAAAAGGTTCAGACTGGGAGTTAACAGCGGAAGTAACTGTTAAACCAGAAGTTCAGCTTGGCGACTACAAAAACATAGAAGTTTCAGTAGATGCAACGAAAGAAGTTTCTGATGAAGAAGTAGAAGCACGTTTGACTCAAGAACAAAATAATCTTGCTGAGTTGACGGTCAAAGAAGGTAAAGCTGAAAATGGAGACACTGTTGTTATTGACTTTGTTGGTTCAATTGATGGTGTTGAATTTGAAGGTGGAAAAGGTGCAAACCATAGTCTAGAACTTGGATCAGGTCAATTTATCCCAGGTTTTGAAGAACAACTTGTGGGTACTTCAGCAGGTGATGAAATTGATGTCAAAGTAACTTTCCCAGAAGACTACCAAGCCACAGAACTTGCAGGTAAAGAAGCAGTCTTTGCAACTAAAGTTAACGAAGTAAAAGCGAAAGAAGTTCCAGAACTTGATGACGAGTTGGCTAAAGATATCGACGAAGAAGTTGAGACTTTAGATGAACTTAAGGCTAAGTTCCGTAAAGAACTTGAAACTGCGAAAGAGGAAGCTTACAATGATGCTGTTGAAACAGCAGCCATCGAAACAGCTGTAGCTAATGCTGAAATCAAAGAAATTCCTGAAGAAATGATTCATGAGGAAGTTCACCGTGCAATGAATGAATTTCTTGGTGGTATGCAGCAACAAGGTATTTCTCCAGAAATGTACTTCCAAATTACGGGTACAACTGAAGAACAATTGCATGAACAGTATCAAGCTGATGCTGGTAAACGTGTGCGTACAAACCTTGTTATTGAAGCTATTGCGAAAGCTGAAAACTTTGAAACTACAGATGAAGAAGTTAAAGCTGAAATTGCAGAGTTGGCTGAACAATACAACATGCCAGTGGAACAAGTTGAAAAACTTCTTCCAGTTGACATGCTCCAACATGATATCGCGATGAAGAAAGCTGTGGAAGCAATCACAAGTTCAGCTAAAGTTAAATAGAAATCATAAAAGTATATCAATGAGGTGTTACGACCATGCTTGATATGCTTTTTTATTCCTTGAGATGTATTGCTATTAGAGTTAGGCTTAATTAATTTGATATAAAAAAGGTAAAATGATAGACTTTTAATAAAGTGGGGGAGGAGATTTTCAACCATGGATGAGATAAAAAATATTATTTTTGACTGGGACAATACTCTTTTCCCTTTTAAAAAATATTGGGAAATAGCACATCGCAAGGTTTTTTTAGATTTAATTACTTTTGATAGTGGTTTTTCAATAGATGATTTTATGTGGAAATACCATGAATTTGATGCGCAACTGTGGCCGCAGGTTCATGAAGGAAAATTAACAATTGAGCAACTGCGCGAAGAACGTGTTCGTATGGTTCTGGACTACTATGCTATCAATTATAAGGAAAATTTTATTCGACTTTTTTTTGATATTTTTCTTACAGTCCTGCTTGAAGAAATAGAGAGTGATTCTACTCTTCTCGCCAAGATGAAGGAGTTATCGGAGAACTATCGTATTGCGATTTTGAGCAATGGTGAAAGTTGGGAACAGAGAGAAAAAATTCGACGTTTTGGTTTTGAAAATATGTTTCCAGTCTACATTTCCGCTGAAACAGGTTTTAGTAAGCCAGATCCTGCAGCCTTTTGTCACCTTCTTGAAAAAGAAGCTTTTGAGCCTGAGCATACTCTTATGGTAGGAGATTTATTGGAACATGATATCATACCAGCCCAGAAACTAGGCTTGGCTACAGCTTATATCGGTCATGAAAAAAATACAGTTGCAGATAAGAATTACGAAGATATTGCTGCCTTTCTTGAAGACTTTTTGTAAATGTTTGCGTTTTAGAAAATATTTTGGTTCAGTCAAGTCTTCGGGGGTAATGGCTAAAAATGGGTTACAGTGACTATAAGAAAGTTGTCGGTCTGACAGCTTTTTAGTTGTGTTTGACAAGTATTTTTTGGAGTAAAATATGTTTTCCAAGGTGGTCAAAACGCCCAAAGCCAAAAGGCAATGCGCTTAACAAGCTTCCAAAGGTTGTTGAGCCTTCTAGAGGACCAGGGGAATAAGGGGAGACAATGCCTCTTTGGATAGCAGTCTTATGCTTGAGCAAGTAAGGACAAGACTTTTTAAAATCCTCTTTTTCGCGTCATTACTTTTGGTGGTAAAAAGATTACGCTTGATGATCTGCTTTCTGCAATGAAAGTGAAAAACAATGAAATCGCAGGTGTTGATGCACCGGAGTCATGCGTTTATAATAATGGTTATCAAGTTGTTCATCTTGGTTATGGGATTGATAAAAATGTGCAGACACCGGCCATTTTGGATAAGAAAGGAATTACAGTTTCGTTTTTAGGCAAAGTAGCGGACATTATCCAAACGAGCAGTACCTGACTTTTTCCTGGTGTCGATTCAGACATACTGTTTGACGACCTGATGAGTGAAGTTAAAGATATAGACAATGGATTTGTCGCATTGAATATCCAAGAAACGACCTTGCTGGACATGCAGAAGATGTGATGCGCTATTCTGACCGTTTAGAACGTAGTGATAAGCGGCTTGAGGAACTCCTTCCTTTAATAAATGAAGGAGATGTACGCATAGTTATGGCAGATCATGGTAATGATCCAACGATTGGACATTCTAATCATACGCGTGAACGTGTTCCCCTACTTATTCACAGTCCAGGCATCTATGGCAAGAATATCGGAGAAAGAAAGACGATGGCTGATGTTGGAGCGACAGTCGCAGCTTATTTTGGCGTTGATTCGCCCCAAAACGGGAAATCTTTCCTAAGTGAAATTTTTGAATAAGAGGACGACCTTATAGTGGGGAAATTTCCTTTCGTGATTTAGAATTCAAGGTTAAGAAGCCTCAAAAAGAACAAAGTAAATAGCGAAGTGAGCTGAGACGAGCAACTCTATTGAGTTGAGTGATGAAAGATTTTGAGTAATTTTTTGTAGATAAAGGGACTTGAAATTTCCTTGCTTTTCCTGTAAAATGATAGAGTTGTCAGTGCCGTCTGTAGTGTAATGGATATCACGCAAGATTCCGGTTCTTGCGATGGGGGTTCGATTCCCTCCAGACGGATAAATTTTTATGTTAAGCACTGTAAAACATTGTGAACTGCACAATGTTTTTTACATTATGTTCTTCTTTTTACCCTAGAAGAATGCTGTGAACTTCAAGGTAGTAGATATTTTTTATCTGCTGACATCAGTGAAAAACATAGACTACAAATAGAAGATTGAGGGAAATATGGAAATTCAATTCTTAGGGACAGGTGCAGGTCAACCTTCAAGAACCAGAAAAACTCAAGCTATTGCTTTGAAAATGCTGGATGAACGAAATGAAATATGGCTTTTTGACTGTGGGGAAGCGACGCAGCACCAGATATTGGAAACATCAATAAGACCGAGGAAAATTACAAAAATATTTATTACTCATTTGCATGGTGATCATATTTTTGGTTTGCCTGGATTTCTCTCAAGCCGCTCTTTTCAAGGCTCAAGTAAGGATGAGGAGCATACGAATTTAGATTTATATGGTCCAAAAGGTTTGAAGGACTTTGTGATGACCGCTTTGCGCGTATCTGGTACACGTCTTGGTTATAGGATTAATTTTTATGAGCTTGATGAGGCTGGGAAAATCTTTGAAGATGATACTTTTGAAGTTTATGCAGACATCTTGGACCATACGATTTTTTGTCTAGGTTATCGTGTAGTTGAAAAAGACCGTGTAGGGGAACTTGATGCTGAGGCACTGAAAGCAGCCGGCTTGCCTTTTGGTCCGCTCTTTGGCAAAATTAAGAAGGGTGAAACAGTGGAGTACGAAGGGAAGGTGTTTCGACCTGAAGATTATATCGGAGCAGATAAACGTGGAAAAGTAGTGACGATACTGGGTGACACACGACGTACATCAAGTGCAGTGAGACTTGCTGCTGGTGCAGATCTCTTGGTTCATGAGGCGACTTATGAAGCGAAAGAGTCAAAAATGGCGCGACGTCATGGACACTCTACAGCAAAACAGGCAGCTGATGTTGCAAGAGAGGCAGCTGCCAATCGCTTGATATTAACGCACATTAGTGCACGTTATGTTGGTCCCTTGGTTGCGCAGCTTGCGCAAGAAGCAAGAGGCATTCACGAGAATTCCTATGTGGCAAAAGATTTTTATGAAGAAAAAATTGACTAGAAGAAATATCGTCATCACTGGAGCTAGCGGAGATATTGCCCAAGAGCTTATCCAACGTTTACAAAATGATAATCTTATCTTGATGAGCCGCTCTCTCCCTTATCCCGAAATTCCTGAAAGAGTAGATATTCTTATCAATAACGCGGGTTTTGGTGAATTTGAAGAACTGGAAAATCTTTCGGATGACCAGATTGAGGAGATGTTTAAGGTCAATACGCTGGACTTGATGAAGCTGACACGTGACTTGCAGCCCCAAACACAAGTCATCAACATTGCTTCAATGGCGGGAAAGTTACCTACAGCTAAGTCAACGGTATACGCCGCCTCAAAAGCAGCAGTTCTGGCTTTTTCAGATGCCTTACGTTTAGAAAAGCCCGAACTGATTGTTACCACAGTTAATACTGGGCCTGTCCGGACAAAGTTTCATAAGGACAATAGGGCTTATCTTGAAAAGGTAGGCAAAAATGCAATCAGTGCGGCATATGTTGCTTCTAAAATTGAAAAGGCGCTTGGAAAAAGGAAAAGGGAAATAAATCTCCCTGTTCAGCTTGCTGTCGTTGCAAAGCTACGTGCTCTTTTTCCAAGGAGTGTTGACTTTGTAGGCAGAAAATTTTTCAATTACAAATAAGTTTCTAAAAAAATAGTTGCAGATGAAGTGGAGGAAACTTGATTAAATCAAAATATATATGGGATGTCACTGAGTCGGAGTTGCCGGATGAGTTTCTTAAGTTAAGTAAGAAATATAAATTAGACAAGTTGGCAGCACAAATCTTATGGCAACGGGGGATAAGGGAAGAAAAGGAAGTCAAATCCTTTTTGAATCCAGACCTTCAAGACTTGCATGATCCGTTCTTATTGCATGATATGGACAAGGCGGTAAAGAGAATACTGAAGGCCGTTGAAAATGGTCAGAATATCTTAGTCTATGGAGATTATGATGCGGATGGCATGACGGCCAGTGCTGTGATGAAGACAGCTTTGGATGAATTAGGTGCGGAAGTTCAAGTTTATTTACCTAATCGCTTCACGGATGGTTATGGTCCGAACATTGATGTTTATAAGTATTTTATCCAAAACGAAGGCATTGACTTGATTATCACTGTGGATAATGGCGTGGCTGGACATGAAGCTATTTCTTATGCGCAAAGTCAAGGGATAGATGTCATCGTGACGGATCACCACAGTATGCCAGAAGAATTACCTGCCGCTTATGCTATCGTACACCCAGAGCATCCTGAATCAGAGTATCCATTCAAATATTTAGCGGGTGTTGGTGTGGCCTTTAAGATAGCGACAGCTCTCCTAGACTATATCCCCTCGGATATGCTGGATTTAGTAGCTATAGGAACTATTGCTGACATGGTCAGTCTTACAGATGAGAATAGAATTTTAGTCAGTCAAGGTCTTAAGGTATTAGCAAATACAGAGCGTGCGGGATTATTGGAGCTGATGAAGCTTTCAGAAACGAATTTTGATCAGATAAATGAGGAAACAATTGGCTTTCAAATTGCGCCTCGTCTTAACGCTCTTGGACGCTTGGCTGATCCCAATCCAGCGATTGAATTGTTGACAGGATGGGATGAAGAAATGTCAGCGGATATTGCTCAGATGATTGATGAGAAAAACAAGGAACGTAAGGCCATTGTTGAGACTATTTTCAATCAAGCAATAACCATGATGACAGACGAGCCTGTACAAATTCTTTATCATAAAGATTGGCACAAAGGTGTGCTGGGCATTGTTGCTGGACGTCTTCTTAACCAATTTCACAAACCAGTACTTCTTTTAGCTGAAGAAGAAGGTATCCTTCGAGGCTCTGCGCGCTCTACTGAGAGTTACAATATTTTTGAAGCTTTAGATGCACATCGGGATTTATTCATTGCTTTTGGCGGACATAAACAAGCAGCTGGCATGACTTTTTCTCTAGAGAATCTTGATGCGATTAAGCAAGTGATGCTTGACTTTATTGCGGAAAATGATATTGATATGTCAAAGAAGAGCACACTGGGCGTTCAGGGGAGACTTCAGTTTGAACAAATAAGTTTAGAAACGATTCACAGTTTGTCTAAGCTCGCTCCCTATGGTATGGACAATCCAAAACCTCATTTTCTTATTGAGAACTATAAAGTTGAGCAGGCGCGCAGCATGGGTAAAGACAACAGTCATTTGAAGCTAAAGCTAAACCAAAACGGACAGATGTTAGATGCTGTTTATTTTGGGCATGGTTCTGAAAGTCTGGAGTTTGAGCAAAGTGATACAGAGCTTGTGGCCAGCTTATCAAGCAATACTTGGAACGGCACAACAGCGGTTCAGCTTATGGTCGAAGACGCTAGAGTGAATGGCATAGAGCTTTTAGATATACGAAGCCGACAAATTGAATTACCTCAAAATACAGTACGTTTTGTCCATAATGAAGTGAAAAATGGTACAATGGAAGAAGTGCTTATTATTGAGGAAGCCCCAACAAACAAGCTCGCTTTATCTGTTTTGGCTAAATTAATACATGAGCAGGATTTTGCATTGATTTATTTTAAAAATAACATCAAGAAAAATTATTATTTGACAGGAGCAGGGACCCGTGAACAGTTTGCCCGTTTCTATAAAACGATTTATCAGTATCCGGAATTTGATGTGCGCTTTAAGTTGAAAAACTTGGCAAATTATTTAAAAATACCAGAAATCTTGTTGGTAAAAATGATTCAAATTTTTGAAGAATTGAACTTTGTGACGATTGAAGACGGCATGATGACTGTTAACAAAGCAGCGGAAAAACGGGATATCTCTGAGAGTGGTATTTATCAAGAACTCCAAGAAATTGTGAAATTTCAAGAGCTTTTTGCCTTATCGCCTGTCAAAGAAATCTATAAAAAATTAAAAGAGGAAAATGCAGATGCAACTTAAAGATTACATTGCAACGATTGAAAATTATCCAACCGAAGGTATCATTTTTCGTGATATCTCACCACTTATGGCTGATGGCAATGCCTACAACTATGCAGTGACAGAAATTGTGCAGTATGCACGTGATAAAGAAATTGACGTGATTGTTGGACCAGAGGCACGTGGATTTATCGTTGGCTGCCCAGTTGCTTTTGCACTTGGCGTAGGATTTGCCCCTGTTCGTAAACCAGGGAAGTTACCACGCGAGGTTATTTCAGCAGATTATGAAAAAGAATATGGGACAGATACTCTGACGATGCACGCAGACTCTATTAAGCCAGGGCAACGTGTTTTGATTGTTGATGACCTACTGGCAACAGGTGGGACGGTAAAAGCAACCATTGAGATGGTTGAACGTCTTGGAGGTATCGTTGTAGGCTGTGCCTTCTTTATCGAACTGGATGCACTCAAAGGGCGTGAAAAGCTTGGTGACTATGATTACAAAGTTTTGATGCATTACTAAAAGTTACTGAGAGACGGTTTTGGCTGGACTTTCATTGCTATTTTGATGTTTACTAAAACCTACACATGATGAACCGCGTTAAATCCGTTTACATATTGACAATGGCGCGAATTTAATATAATATAGAAAAAGAAAATCTGAAAGAGAGCACAAAAGTTTGAAAATTGAAGCATTAGAAGGACAAAAAATTGAAGAACTTTCAATGATTGAAGTTGCTCATGCAATTTTGGAACAGAACGGTGAAGAAATGGCTTTTGCTGAAATTTTGAACACAGTTCAAGATTACTTGAAGAAGTCCGATGATGAAATTAAAGCCACAATTGCACGCTTTTATACAGAAATGAATACAGATGGAAGTTTCATTCCACTAGGAAATAATGTTTGGGGCCTTCGCTCATGGTATGCTATTGATGAAATAGATGAGGAAGTAATCGCTCTTGATGAAATCGAGGACGAAGAAGAAAAAACAGCGAAAAAACGAACAAAAGTCAATGCATTTGGTATCGAAGATGAAGTGGATCCTGAAGATGAACACATTGATAAAGGCAATGAGACGGATGATCTAACTTATGACGATGAAAATCCAGACGATGAAAAAGACGAAGTTCAGGCGTATGATGCTGAGCTTGCAGAAGTGGAACTGGATAATGTGGATGAAGACGTTGAACTTGATGAAGAGGACGACGATGACGACGACAGTGACTCAGAAGAGAGCTAAAATATAAAAGAGTGAGGTCCCTGACCTCGCTTTTGTAAATATTACCTAACAAACTTGCGCTTTATCCTCTCTTTGATAGGACAAGCGTGATAAGGAGGATTAACCTTGGTAGATAAAGACACGGAGAAGTTTTCGCGAGAGAGTTTCAAAGAAAAAATCTTGCGTGAACTTGAAGAAGGAAATCGAGCGAATACGGATGGAACCTTTGAAAACTATGCGCGTAAATCTAACAAAGAGCTTTCTTCATCTCATAGTAGACGTTCTCGACGAGAACTGACTGATTTTTCAAATTTTAAACGTCCAACGACATTTAAGTTAACTGAAGAACTTGATAATCGTCAAACAAATAGTAAGAGAGAAACTTCGGAAGTTTTAGAAGGACCTGACAATACAGTTTCTGAAAGTGCTGTATCTAGAGAGGAACCTGACTTTGCAACGGTTCGAGCACAAATGCTTCAGTCCATGCGTGCGCAAGAATATCCAGAGCTTGAGACACAAGCCAACGGGGCTGGGCATGGTAGCTCTTCATCTGAAATGGTTGAAGGATTGGCTGCTAATGAAACAAAGGATAGTCCAAAGCTTCCAAAAACTCCAGAGTCACCTGAGAGTAGAGTTTCTGACAAAACTGTATCAGGGACAAAATCTGACTTTGAGACAGTTCGAGCACAGATGCTTCAGTCCATGCAAAAGCAAAGCTATTCAGAGTCTGAAGGACAGGTAAAGGTGCCTAGATATGGTGGTTCTTTATCTGAAATATCTGAAGGACTTAGTGTGCATGAAATAAAAGATAAGGTAGAAAGCTCAAAAGTTTCAGAAGCATCAGAGAGTATAGCTTCTGAAAAGCCTGTATCGGGGGCAAGCTCCGACTTTGCAGCAGTTCGAGCGCAGATGCTTCAGTCAATAAATGGACAAAGTTATTCAGAACCTGATGGCCATCCAAAAGGAACAGGTGCTGCTTCGTCAGAAGATTCAGAAGGAGAAGCGCCTACAGAGGAGATGCAAAGCAAGCGAAGAAGTCGCCGAGCGAAAGCAGAGAATTCCGAGAGACCTTCCAAAAAGTCTAAGCAATCAAAAGCTCCGAAGAAAGTTTCTTCTGGCAAGATTATTGCCATTATCGTAGCAGTTTTAGTCCTAGCGGCTGCGGGCACAGGCTTTTACGGATATAACTTTATCAAAGAAGGGGTGCAACCCCTGAATGCATCAGAAACAACGAAGCGGCCTGTTAATATTCCAGCGGGAGCGAGCAGCAAACAAATCGGTGACATCTTACAAAAAGAAGGCATTATTAAAAATGGAATGATCTTCCAGTATTATACGAAGTTTAAAAATTTCAGCGGTTTCAAGAGTGGTTATTACAATCTTGCACCAAGTATGAGTTTATCTGAAATCGCGACCCTTCTAGAACAGGGAGGAACGGAACATCCTGTGGAACCAACTCTGGGTAAAATTTTGATTCCAGAAGGTTATACATTGGAGCAAATTGCCCAAGCTGTTACTGTCAATTCAGACAGCAAGGATGAGAAAACTCCTTTTAGTAAAGAAGACTTCATGAAGGTGATTCAAGATCAAGCTTTCATCGAAAAAATGAAAAAAGAGTTTCCGAAACTTCTCGCAAGCTTGCCAGCAAAAGACAGTGGCGTGAAGTATCAGCTCGAAGGTTATCTCTTCCCAGCGACTTATGAATATACGAAGAAAACAACTGTTGAAAGTCTGATTCAGACAATGCTTTCATCAATGAATACCCAACTTGAACCACTCTACGATAAAATGGAAGCTGCAGGTCTTTCAGTTAATGAAACACTGAGTTTAGCAGGTATTGTTGAAAAGGAAGCAAGAAGTGATGATGACCGTCGCAATGTGGCGCAAGTCTTCTTTAACCGCAGGGATTTGGGCATGACCTTAGACTCAAATACAGGTATCTTCTACGCTGAAGGAAAACTTGGTAAGGATACTTCACTTGATCAGCAGGCTGCAATTAATACACAACTAGATTCGCCATTTAATACATACTTGTACCCTGGATTTGGTCCAGGACCAATCGTCAGTCCAAGTTTGTCGGCAATCAAAGCGGTATTAAATCCGACTGCGAATAACTATCTCTACTTTGTTGCAGATACAGAAGGGAAGATTTATTTTGCCCAGACACTTGAAGAGCAAAATATAAATGTTCAAAAGTATGTCAATGACGCGATTGCAGCAGGTAATTAATTAACTTAAAAAAGGATAAAAAAATGGTAGAAAAAACTTTCCCTATGACCAAAGAAGGTCTGGAAAAACTAGAACAAGAATTAGATAACCTTAAATTGGTAAAACGTCCAGAAGTTGTTGAGCGCATCAAAGTCGCCCGCAGCTACGGAGATCTCTCAGAAAATTCAGAATATGAAGCAGCAAAAGATGAGCAAGCTTTTATTGAGGGACGCATTTCTACAGTGGAAACAATGATTCGTTACGCTGAAATCGTGGACAACGCCAATATCGATAAGAATGAAGTTGCACTTGGTAAGGCTGTAGTTTTCCAAGAAGTAGGTGATGACGAGGAAGAAGAATATCAAATCGTTGGTACTGCTGAAGCAGACCCGTTTGCAGGAAAAATCTCGAATGAGTCACCAATCGCTCAGGCTTTGATTGGTCGTAAAGTAGGTGATGTTGTAAACATTCCATTACCTATGGGTGAAATCGAAGTCAAGATTGTGGATGTAAAATAAAAACTTATCTCTATAGGATGGGCGCTGAAAAATATTTGACATATTTTCTTAAATGAAATAAGCCGTTTAAAGATAAGTAAGTGCTGCTTGTATTTTGTATAAAAAGTCGAGAAAGATGATTTTCTCGACTTTTTCATCAGTCCTTCGAGGATACTTTTATTTATTAAGGAAGCTCCAACCACTATTTTTGGTAAAAAAGTAAAAAATTCGATATAATAGTCAATAAAGGTCAAAGATTGGAGGTTCTATGTCTGCTCAAAATACTTCAGATATTATCGAAGCTTATTTGCGAAAGCTGTTGGAAGAAGCACGTGAGATTGAGATTAAGCGTGCAGATTTAGCCAACCAATTTGATGTGGTGCCTTCGCAAATTAACTATGTTATTAAAACACGCTTCACACCGTCAAAAGGCTTTGATGTAGAGTCAAAACGGGGTGGCGGCGGTTATATAAAAATATTCAAATATCATTATTCAGCAAAACACGAGTTTCTGCTTGATTTGATTCAGAAGTTGCCAGAAAGTTTGACAGAGAGCATGGCTCAAGATGTTTTGCAACTTTTATTTGATGAAAATATTTTGACTGAACGAGAAGGCAATCTTCTCCTGTTGCTTCTGGTTGATAGTGATATTTCTAACAGTTGCAGAGCAAAAATGATGATAAAAATACTACAGAGATTGGATCGAGATGATGAAATTTAATGAAAAGGAATTTACACCGCAAGTCATGCGTGTACTTCAGAAGTCTATTGACTATGCCTATAAGTTTAACTATGCCTGGGTGGAAAGTTCGCACCTCTTGGCAGCATTGGCTGAAGTTCCCTCTTCATTGGCATTTACCCTATTAAATTCTGAGCAACTTGATTTAGAAGAGATGTTAATCGACATTGAGGACTTTTCAAGTCAAGTCAAAACAAAAAAATCAGAAATAAAATTTAGCCCAAGAGTAGAAAATATTATTGAGCAAGCAAAAGTTTTAGCACAAAACAACGATAAAAATCGTGTGGGAACGGAACATCTGTTGTACATGGTATTGGCTAACGAAGCGAGCTTTGCGGCACAACTTTTACGGGAGCAGAATATCAATACTGCAAATCTTCGAAAAAAACTGGAACAAAAAGCATATTTACGTGTTCCAGAACGTCGGAAAGCTGTAACACCGGCCTCAAAGAGAAATCTCTCAGGGAAAGTTTCAGAAACCACGACAACGCCCACATTGGACACGGTATCCACAGATTTAACCAAAGCTGCTCGTGAAGGCAGGCTTGATCCAATGATAGGAAGAACGCGTGAAGTGGAACGCCTTATCCATATTTTGAGTCGCCGTACTAAAAATAATCCTGTCTTAGTCGGAGAGCCTGGTGTAGGTAAATCTGCGATTATTGAAGGCTTTGCAACACGTGTGGTGCAGGGAGATGTGCCTGCTGATCTCCGGGGCAGCCGCATCATGGCTTTAAATATGGCCATGGTTGTTGCTGGTACGAAGTTCCGCGGTGAATTTGAGGATCGTTTAACAGCTATTGTGGATGAAGTAACCCATGATAAAAATGTTATTGTGTTTATTGATGAACTCCATACGATCATCGGAGCTGGTGGAGGAATGGACTCTGTAAATGATGCTTCAAATATTTTGAAGCCCGCACTCGCGCGTGGAGAATTTCAGCTTATTGGAGCAACGACTTATCAGGAATACCAGAAATATATCGAAAAGGACGAAGCTCTGGAGCGCCGCTTTGCGCGTATAAATGTCGAAGAACCGTCAGAAGACGAGACCATTGCCATTTTACAGGGGCTGAAAGAAAAATTTGAAGTTTATCATACAGTCAAGTTTGAGGATGGAGCCTTAGAGCGGGCAGTAAGTCTGAGTAACCGATACATGCCAAGTCGCCGTTTGCCAGACAAGGCCATTGATCTTCTTGATGAAGCGGCGGCAAAAGTCAAGATAACGCGTAAGACAAACCATAGTAAATTGGATGAATTAAAAGCAGAGCTGAAAGAAGAAGAAAGGAAGTTACAAGCTGCGGTTGTGTCTCTTGATATCCTCGAAGCACAAAAAATTGAAAAAAACACTCAGAAATTAGTCCGTAAGATTGATAATTTTCCGTTATCTGAAGAAGATATTCCCCTCGTTCAAGAAAGCGACGTTTATGCTGTTGTTTCAAATCTTACAGGGATTCCTCTACAACAAATGACGAAAACAGAAAGTGAGCGCTTGATTAATCTTGAAAAAGAGTTACACAAGCGGGTTGTTGGACAAGAAGAAGCCATAACAGCGGTGTCTCGCGCAATTCGGCGGGCACGTTCAGGAGTTGCTGATACGAGACGCCCTCTAGGGTCATTTATGTTCCTCGGTCCTACAGGTGTCGGTAAGACAGAGCTTGTCAAGGCCTTGGCTGAGAGCGTCTTTGGCAGTGAAGAAAACATGATTCGTGTAGACATGAGCGAATTTATGGAAAAGTTTTCCACTTCACGTTTGATTGGCGCTCCTCCGGGATATGTGGGATATGATGAAGGGGGTCAGCTCACAGAGCAGGTGCGTAATAAACCTTACTCGGTTATCTTACTTGATGAAATTGAAAAAGCCCATCCAGATATTTTCAACATTATGCTACAAATTTTGGATGATGGTTTTGTTACAGATACCAAGGGGCGCAAGGTTGATTTTCGTAATACAATTATCATCATGACCTCCAACCTTGGAGCGACAGCGCTTCGGGATGATAAAACAGTTGGTTTTGGTGCAAAAGCAATCGCAAAAGATTATACAGCTATGAAGGCTAGGATTATGGAAGAATTAAAGAAACACTACCGCCCTGAATTCCTTAATCGCATAGATGAAACAATTGTCTTCCATTCCCTCACGGAAAAAGAAATTGAACAAGTTGTGAAAATCATGAGTAAGTCGCTTGTTTCGCGCTTAAAAGAGCAAGATATTAA
Organism: Lactococcus muris; assembly: GCF_042849115.1. Lineage (NCBI taxonomy): Bacteria > Bacillati > Bacillota > Bacilli > Lactobacillales > Streptococcaceae > Lactococcus > Lactococcus muris. The sequence continues at coordinate 14,621 of NZ_BAAFQO010000020.1, forward strand.
AGTGAGGTTTACACCATCTGCCTTAAAAGTCATCGCAGACAAAGGTTTTGACCCTGAGTATGGTGCACGCCCACTGCGTAAAGCGCTCCAACGAGAAGTTGAAGATCTCCTGAGTGAACAATTACTGACCGGAGATATTCAGCCAGGGAATACAGTGTCTATAGGTTCTTCTAATAAAAAAATTAGAATACATGTTATCGATTGACTTGAAAGCGATTATATATTATAATTAAATTAGAAATAAAGAAAGGACGGTTCTTAAGACTTGACTGTCCCGCAGATGCAAAAACAGTGAAGATTCACCAAAAGAGCCGTTAAGGTAAACTCTATGATCAAATATAATATCCGTGGTGAAAATTTTGAATTAACAGATTCAATCCGCTCATATGTTGAAGATAAGGTTGGAAAGCTTGAAAAATATTTCAACGATGGTCATGAAGTGACAGCCTATGTAAACCTCAAAGTATACTCAGATAAACGTTACAAAGCAGAAGTTACAGTTCCAGCTAAAAATGTAACTCTGCGTGCAGAAGATACAGCAACTGATATGTATGCAGCTATTGACTTTGTTGAGGAAAAATTAGAACGTCAAATTCGTAAGTACAAGACACGTGTGAACCGCAAGTCTAAAATCAATGTTCCTACAGGTCAAGCCTTTGGTGATGAGTTTGCTCCACTTGAAGAAGTTGAAGAAGTGAACGAAGAACAAGTAAAAATTGTCCGCACAAAGCATGTTTCTCTCAAGCCTATGGACTCAGAGGAAGCAGTTTTGCAAATGGATATGTTAGGACACGATTTCTATATCTTTACAGATGCTGATACAGACAGTACAAGTGTAGTTTACCGTCGTACAGATGGAAATATCGGTTTGATTGAAACAAACTAATCTTAGAAGTGAAGCGTTTCTATCAAGTAAAAGAGTCAAGCCTCAGGCTTGGCTTTTTGTATATTGGTAACTTTATATGATAAAATGAATTTTTTTCATATAAAAACTATAACAGATTGTCACAAAAATAAAACTGTACTAGTAAAGAAAGTGCAATCATCCGCGTATATCGCTTGAATTTAGTGAACTGTATGATATAATGAAAGAGTAATCTGAAACAGAAAGACCAAAGGAGATTTTCGATATGAAAACAGAAACTAAAGAAATCTTTGAGCAAGCCTGGGAAGGTTTTAAAGGAACAGACTGGCGTGATAAAGCGAGCGTAACACGCTTTGTTCAAGCCAACTATAAACCTTACGATGGAGACGAGAGTTTCCTTGAAGGCCCAACAGAACGTACGCTTAAAGTAAAAGACATCATTGAGACTACAAAAGCGCATTATGAAGAAGTAGGCTTCCCATTTGATACAGACCGTGTTTCTTCTATTCACAAAATCCCTGCAGGTTATGTAGACCCTGAAAATAAAGACCTTGAATTAATTTATGGTATGCAAAACAGCGAACTTTTCCGTCTGAACTTCATGCCAAAAGGTGGTCTTCGTGTAGCAGAAAAAATCTTGACAGAACATGGACTCAGTGTTGATCCTGAATTGCATGATATTTTGGATACAACAATGACTTCTGTAAATGATGGTATCTTCCGCGCTTATACATCAGCTATTCGTAAAGCGCGTCACGCACATACAGTAACTGGTTTGCCAGATGCTTACTCACGTGGACGTATCATTGGTGTTTACGCACGCCTTGCGCTTTATGGTGCAGACTATCTGATGAAAGAAAAAGCACGCGAGTGGGATGCAATCACTGAAATCAACGATGAAAACATTCGTCTTAAAGAAGAAATCAACATGCAATACCAAGCACTTGACCAAGTGGCTAAGTTTGGTGATCTTTATGGGCTTGATGTTCGCCGTCCAGCTTTGAACACGAAAGAAGCTATCCAATGGATCAATATTGCTTACATGGCTGTATGTCGTGTAATCAATGGTGCTGCAACTTCACTTGGTCGTGTGCCAATCGTTCTTGATATCTTTGCTGAACGTGACCTTGAACGGGGTACATTCACTGAAAAAGAAATTCAAGAATTCGTTGATGATTTCGTATTGAAACTCCGTACAATGAAGTTTGCGCGTGCTGCTGCCTATGATGAGCTATACTCTGGTGACCCAACATTCATCACAACATCTATGGCTGGTATGGGTAACGACGGTCGTCACCGTGTTACAAAAATGGACTACCGTTTCCTTAACACATTGGATACTATCGGTAACGCTCCAGAACCAAACTTGACTGTTCTTTGGTCTGATAAGTTACCACATGCCTTCAAACGCTATGCAATGTCAATGTCTCATAAACACTCTTCTATCCAATATGAAGGTGTTGAAACAATGGCTAAAGAAGGCTACGGCGAAATGTCTTGTATCTCATGCTGTGTATCACCACTTGATCCAGAAAATGAAAACGAACGTCACAACCTCCAATACTTTGGTGCGCGTGTCAACGTTCTGAAAGCAATGCTTACTGGTTTGAACGGTGGTTATGATGACGTTCATAAAGACTACAAAGTATTCGACATTGAACCTGTCACTGACGAAGTCCTTGACTACGATACAGTTATGGAAAACTTTGACAAATCATTGACTTGGTTGACAGATACTTATGTGGATGCAATGAACATCATTCACTATATGACGGATAAGTACAACTATGAAGCAGTGCAAATGGCCTTCTTGCCAACACGCGTTCGTGCCAACATGGGCTTCGGTATCTGTGGTTTCGCCAATACGGTTGACTCACTTTCAGCCATCAAATATGCTAAAGTTAAAACAATTCGTGATGAAAACGGCTATATCTACGATTACGAAGTTGAAGGTGACTTCCCACGTTATGGTGAAGACGATGATCGTGTAGACGATATCGCTAAACTTTTGATGAAGATGTACTACGAAAAATTAGCTTCACACAAACTTTACAAAAATGCTGAAGCTACAGTTTCACTCTTGACTATCACTTCAAACGTTGCTTACTCTAAACAGACAGGTAACTCACCAGTTCATAAAGGTGTATTCCTCAACGAAGACGGTTCAGTGAATAAGTCTAAAGTAGAATTCTTCTCACCAGGTGCTAACCCATCAAACAAATCACGTGGCGGATGGCTCCAAAACTTGAACTCACTGTCTAAACTTGACTTCGCACATGCAAACGACGGTATCTCATTGACAACCCAAGTTTCACCGCGTGCACTTGGTAAAACACGTGACGAACAAGTAGAGAATCTGGTTCAAATTCTTGATGGCTACTTTACTCAAGGTGGTCAACACGTTAACCTTAACGTTATGGACCTCAAAGATGTTTACGGCAAAATCATGGCTGGTGAAGACGTTATTGTCCGTATCTCTGGTTACTGTGTAAACACTAAATACCTTACACCAGAACAAAAACAAGAATTGACTGAACGTGTATTCCACGAAGTGCTTTCACAAGATGATAACGAAGTAATGCACACTTCTAATATTTAAAACAGTAAAAACAATTTATCTTTCAGATAAGTTGTTTTTTTTTTATATTCTTTCTAAAATAAGCAGGAAGGAAATCACTTTTACTAAAAAGTAGCTTCCTTGATTTTCCTGCTATAATTAGAGTCTAAAAATATCTAACTTGTTGAAAAGACTGTGAAAAACAAGCTTTCCAAAAAAAAGAAAAAATAAAATTCACAAAATGTACACAGAACAAGATGAGAGACAGAGTGCTCTTTTTTAAGGATTTAAATTTGGATGCGACAACGCGACACCCTAACTTTTGTTATAATTATGCAAAAAATAATTGTAGTATTGTAATAATATAAAACATGTGTTAGAATGTATACGAAAAGCAGGTGTTAAGAAAAAGTAACAATTTTTAAATATCTATGGAAGAATTGCGGATATAAATGATTGTGGACAAATGTACTTCAATGGCGGCACTTACGGTGCTCTGATTAAAGCGCGCTCCCCCGCTTCCTACTATACAAGCTCAGACAGTGGTTATCATGAAATGGCGTTTGCATCGTGGACTCCAAAATCGGGAACAAGCTATGAAGTATATAATAAATAGAATGAGGCATGTGATATGAAAAAAACTACTACATTACTTACTGTCACAGGAGTTTTATTATTATTATTGGGTGGAATATATATTAGGGCCGGTCATGAGAATAAAGTTCAAACAATTGCAGGCAGTGAATCAAAAACATCAATAAGTAAAGAAAGGAAGAAACGTCCAATTCCCTATAGAGATAACTATACTGTTCGAGGATGCATTGAAAAATTCCGCACATATAACAATTTTGAAAATGCAATTAAGGATTCAAGTTTTATGACTGATGATACCGTTGTTATTTTAGAACCAGACGTTAATCCTGCTGAAGCAGCATTGTGGGTTCCTGGAGATGGCATTTCACATTTGATTAATTTTAAGACAGGAGAAACAAGTAAACCAATTACTGATAAAGATCCTCGAGCAACAACAATAAAACATATAAAGGAAGCGTTAAAAGTTGTTGATGAAAATGGTAAATGAGAAAGAGGTTACTCATGGCAGACACAATGGTACTGCCAACACAGCGATGGTTGAACAAAACCTATGGACACATTCCTGAGTTTGACAAGTGTCCAGAAGACGGCAGGCAGAGTGGCGAGTTCAAGTCTTTTTGAGGAAAGACACTGTTGAAGAAACACAACCCAATGATATATCAGCATATAACATGCTATTAAACGTTTCTAATATTGTTGCGGAAGCTAGCGATGAGGTAAATTTGATTCGAATTTTTGAAACTTTTGCAAGTATGAATACTCAAACTCCTGATAACTACTCTCATACCATTGCCGCAGGAGGAATGATTGCAACATTTGGAGCAGTAATGCTAGCCTTACTGGTGCTTGTATGATGAATAAATATTTTAAAAAGAAATTACTTTTGGTGGGTTTACTGCTTTCTTTGTTTGTTATGTTAGGCGCTTGTTCTAGAAATAATAAAGAAAACCTAGATTATAAAAAACTTACTCCAATAGAGCAATTTAACAATGTCGCAAAAGCTTCTGACCCCAATCTTAAAGAGTTTGAAAATACGTTTGGAAAAGGAGCGAGCTGGGAAATAATAGGTGCACCTATCGGTTCGGATATTTCAAATGAGTATGAATTTAGATTAAAGCTTAAGAAGATAGGACCTATAGAGCAATCTACATTTGATGAAATCAAAGTAAAAGCTCAACCCTTTACCGATAAACTTTTAGATGAAATGAAAAAAGTAGGAATTGAACACCCTGTAGTTAATTTGAAAATCCTTGATGAAAATAAAAATCAATTCAAAGGGAGTGAACATCTAACAACTACATATCGACTGACTAAGTAAAGAATTATTAATAAAGTTTTATCTGTGCTTGCATTTTTTAATTGACAGATATATAAAGTACAAAAAACCAAGAGTTTAGGGGAATTCTTGGTTTTAACTTTAGATTTTTATTTTTTCTTCGGAAAAGTAGGCATGAGTATATCTGGTTCAAATCTCTCCATAGAATCAGCAGCGCAGGTTAATACTGCATGAGCTATGACTGACTCTGCCCTTGACTTTGAGTTTATATATGGAAGGATAAACGCGTAAGAGCTGAATAACGCTCGGCATTACCAATATTAGGGAGAAGCTATCGAATTAACCAATGTATCAGTGGGTAGAAAGATTAACCTAGTACCCGAACGATAATTCTGCTATAATAAAGCTATGAATAAAGTAATCGGTTTGACAGGTGGAATAGCTTCTGGGAAATCAACAGTGGTTGATTTTTTGCGTTCTCAGGGTTATCTTATTATTGATGCAGATCAAGTAGTGCGAGAACTACAGGCACCTGGAGGGCTGCTCTATCAAGCAATCATGCAAGAGTTTGGCGGCACGTATTTTGATGAAAAAGGACTTTTGAATCGTCGAAAGTTAGGAGATTTAGTTTTCTCAAATGACGAAGCGCGGGAAAAACTCGCACATTTGCAAAATCACATCATTCGCCAAGAGATTTATGACAGACGTAAAGCTCTACTCAGCAAAGATAAATCAGGGAAAGCACTTTTTATGGATATTCCTTTGCTTATTGAGCAAGGCTATGATGGTTTTGATGAAATCTGGTTAGTAGCGGTGCCTGAGGAAGTTCAGATTGAACGCATCATGACAAGAGATAAGATGACAGAAGCAGAAGCGAAAGCACGTATTCGAGCCCAAATGCCTTTGTCAGAAAAGAAAAAATATGCGACACGCATTATTGACAGTTCGGGAAAAATTTCAGAAACAAATGAAAAAATTCGCGAACTCTTAAAAACGATAGAAATAGAAAAGAGGAATTGACACGAGTAAGTCAGCTAAAAATAAAAATGTAAATTGGAAACAAAATTTATGGGTGACATGGATTGGATGTTTTATTGTGGGTTCATCCTTTTCTTTAGTGATGCCTTTTTTACCACTCTATATCCAAAGTTTAGGTGTCACCGGAGCCAATGTGGAGTTATTCTCTGGATTAGCTTTTGCTTCGACAGCCTTGGTATCCGGTCTAGTAGCTCCAATGTGGGGGAAACTTGCGGATAAATATGGCCGAAAACCGATGATGGTGAGAGCTTCTTTTGCTATGACCTTTACAATGTCTGCTATAGCTTTCTCACATCAGATGGGCGGTTATTGGTGGCTTCTCCTCATGCGGAGCCTCATGGGCTTCTTCTCTGGCTTTATCCCCAACTCAACGGCGATGATTGCCTCCCAAGCACCGAAAGAACGCTCAGGTTATGCTCTGGGGATTTTATCTACTGCCATGATTACAGGCACTCTGATTGGTCCTTCTATAGGAGGTCTACTTGCGCAGTGGTTTGGAATGGCCAATGTCTTTCTTATCGTTGGTGCACTTTTAGCCTTGGCGACTCTTTTGACGGTTTTCTTTGTTCATGAAAACTTTGAACCTGTAGCTAAAAGTGAAATGCTTTCTACAAAAGAAATTATCAGCCGTGTAGGGGATAAACACATCCTTTTTGGCTTGCTGATTACCAGCTTTATTATTCAAGTAACGACACAATCTATAGAACCCTTTGTCACCTTGTATATCAAGACATTGTCAACAAATACAAATAATTTGATGTTTATTTCTGGTCTTATCGTTTCAGCTGTTGGCCTTTCAGCTATGATATCATCAAGTACTCTAGGAAAATTGGGAGACAAATATGGGGCGCATCGTTTAATCTTGCTTGGCTTAGTTTTTAGCTTCGCCATGTATTTGCCAATGGCCTTTGTACAGACACCTTTACAACTTGGTTTGCTGCGATTTATGCTTGGCTTTGGTACAGGAGCACTTATGCCTTCCGTGAATTCACTTTTAGCAAAGATTACTCCAAAAGAAGGCGTCTCGCGGATTTTTGCCTACAACCAAATGTTCTCTAACTTTGGGGTGGTTGTAGGTCCGATTTTTGGTTCAGCTATTGCGGGATGGGTTTCCTACCGTATGGCTTTTGTCGTAACAAGCCTCTTTGTCGTGCTTAATTTCTTCTGGTCTCTGATTAATTTCCGGAAATACCTAAGAAAACGGAGTATAGTAGAATGAGAGTAAAAATAACATTAGCTTGCACAATCTGTAAAAGTAAAAACTACATAAGCAGTAAAAATAAAAGCAACCATCCAGAAAAGGTAGAGACAATGAAGTTTTGCCCAAAAGAGCGGATGGTAACTCTACATCGTGAGATATAAACTTTATAAGTCAAGTTTTGACCTCATACTTTTAAAAGAATTGCACATCTCTAAAAATGATTTTGGAAAAATGTTATAATAAAAAATGTTAAAAATAATAGAAATGAAATGATAACCTAAAATGAAAGATGGATTGAAGAAAGCAAACTTCCTGAATTATTCTATTTTGATTCCTTATCTGATTATGTCAGCTATAGGACTTGTAATGGTTTTTTCAGCAACAGTTCCCTATCAGCTGGCGCGAGGTCTTTCGCCTTATAGGATGGCAATCAGTCAGGGCGCTTTTATGCTCCTAAGTTTTGTTGCTATTGCTGTTATTTATCGTATGAAGCTTCGTGCGCTTAAAAGCAGAAAAATGATTGGCTGGGTTCTTTTCCTGCTGATTGCTTCTATGATTTATGCACGAGTTGGACCGGGAACATATGCCAATGGTGCTCATGGTTGGATTCCGATTCCAGGAGTTGGGACCATTCAGCCAGCCGAATATGCAAAGTTTTTTGTCGTCTGGTATCTGGCTTCTGTTTTTTCAGAAAAGCAGGAAGAAATTTATGAAAAAGATATTTCAGCGGTCTTCAAAGGACAAACCATCTGGCAAAAGGTGTTTGGAGGCTGGCGCTTTTGGATATTCTTAATGCTGGGCATCTTGCTCTTAATGCCTGATATAGGTAATGCGACAATTATGGCTTTGATTACAGCAGTAATGGTTGCTTCTAGTGGCATTTCTTGGCGCTGGTTTAGTGGCTATGGGAAGATGCTGTTAACAGCTGTCGTCGCTTTTATCATTTATCTCTACGCAGTCGGGGGAGATGTTATACCAGGGCACTATGTCAATGCTCGCTTTAAAGCAATGGTTAATCCCTTTTCGGGTTTATCCACTTATGGACATCAACTTGCTAACTCTTATTATGCTGTGAGCAATGGAGGCTGGTTTGGGCGCGGTCTAGGTAACTCGATTGAAAAAAATGGATATCTGCCAGAAGCTCATACAGATTTTATCTTTTCGATTGTCATTGAAGAGTTGGGCCTGATTGGGGGGATTATCGTCTTGGGTGTATTGTTCTTCATGATTGCACGCATCCTACAAGTCGGTATCCGCGCAAAAAATGCCTTTAATTCGCTCATTTGTATTGGGATTGGCTCGACCCTTTTAATTTCAGTATTTATCAACATTGGTGGAGCTTTTGGAATCATTCCTGAAACAGGAGTAACTTTTCCCTTCTTGTCACAAGGTGGCTCTTCTTTCCTTGTCTTGTCGCTGGGGATTGCCTTTGTTCTAAATATTTCAGCAGATGAGAAGCGGAGAGAAGTAAGAGAACTTTCAAGTACATATGTTAGAAATACTTAATGTTAAGTGAAATGCTAGAGTCAAAAAGCTAATAAAATTAGCTTTTTTTATAAAATTTGTATGTTGTGAAAATTCTTAATTTGGTTGCTGATGCTTTATAACACTCTATGTGTATAACGTTCTGAAGTGGGGCGTTCAAATGCTTGCCTCAGCAAGAAACACATCATTTTTCTTACGGCAAGACGTAACATACTTGTAATGTCGTGGCGTGTGGGGTAAAATAGTACTTTAGAGGCTATAAAATATCATCAACCATATTAAATAACACACAACATAACATATAGGGAATTAAAGATAGGGGATTATATGAAAAAATTGCTCGTTGCCAACCGTGGTGAAATTGCCATCCGTGTTTTTCGTGCCTGTAATGAACTTGGGCTGTCCACTGTGGCCATCTATGCAAAAGAGGATGAATATTCTGTACATCGCTTTAAAGCAGACGAAGCATATCTGGTCGGGCAGGGTAAAAAACCGATAGATGCGTATCTTGATGCAGATGACATCATTCGTATTGCTCTAGATGCAGGAGCGGATGCAATTCACCCAGGATACGGTTTGCTTTCTGAAAACTTAGAATTTGCGACAAAGGTCCGTGAAGCTGGCTTAGTTTTTGTGGGGCCAGATTTAAAACACTTGGATATTTTTGGCGATAAAATTAAAGCTAAGAAAGCAGCGGATTTGGCGCAAATTCAAGGTATTCCAGGGACTGATGGCGCTGTCGATTTGGATGGGGCCCTTGCCTTTGCTGAAAGCTACGGTTACCCTGTCATGATAAAAGCAGCTCTCGGTGGCGGCGGACGTGGAATGCGTGTTGCTCGCAACGATGAAGAAATGCGTGACGGTTATGCACGTGCCAAGTCAGAAGCCCAAACAGCCTTTGGATCAGCAGAAATTTATGTTGAAAAATATATTGAAAATCCGAAGCATATCGAAGTACAGATTTTGGGAGATACGCATGGCAATATTGTTCACCTCCACGAGCGAGATTGTTCTGTACAACGCCGAAATCAAAAAGTTATTGAAATTGCTCCAGCGGTAGGGCTAAGACCAGAATTTCGTGAGGAGATTTGTCAAGCGGCTGTCCAACTTTGTAAAGCAGTCGGCTATGTCAACGCGGGTACAGTCGAGTTTTTGGTAAAAGATGAGGAATTTTACTTTATCGAAGTAAATCCACGTGTGCAAGTTGAACATACGGTTACGGAGATGATTACAGGCGTTGATATTGTTATAGCGCAAATCCTTATCGCACAAGGTAAAGATATTCACCGTGACATTAAAATCCCAGCGCAAGAAGAAATTCCATGTTTAGGTGCGGCTCTTCAATGTCGTATTACAACTGAAGATCCTGAGAATAACTTTCTCCCAGATACCGGTAAAATCAATACCTATCGTTCACCAGGCGGTTTTGGTGTGCGCTTAGACGTAGGGAATGCTTATGCTGGTTACGAAGTGACACCTTATTTTGACAGTCTCTTAGTAAAAGTATGTACCCATGCGACTAATTTTGAAGATGCTGTGCATAAAATGCAGCGTGTATTAAGAGAGTTCCGAATTCGTGGTGTGAAAACAAATATACCTTTCTTGGAAAATGTGATTGAAGATGAACAATTTACGAGCGGTCAAGCGACAACAACCTTCATTGACACCACACCTCAGCTTTTTAACTTCTCACACAAACGTAACCGTGGAACAAAAATCTTGAAGTATATCTCGAATATTACGGTCAATGGTTTTCCGGGAATTGATAAAACAGAAAAGCGTTATTTTGACCAAGCAAGACAGCCTAAAATTGAGCAGTCTGACCGTCCAACGACTAAACATATTCTTGACAAAGAGGGAGCTGAAGCAGTGGTTGACTTTGTCAAAGCTTCCGATGAAGTGCTTCTTACAGATACAACTTTTCGTGACGCTCACCAAAGTCTTTTAGCAACGCGCTTACGCCTTCAAGACATGAAAGGCATCGCGACAGCTGTTGACCAAGGGCTTTCTGACTTGTTCTCTGTTGAGATGTGGGGCGGTGCGACTTTTGATGTAGCCTACCGTTTCTTGAATGAATCTCCTTGGTATCGCCTGCGAAAACTTCGTGAGCAAATGCCCAATACACTTTTCCAGATGTTATTCCGTGGTTCAAACGCTGTCGGCTATCAAAATTATCCAGATAATGTCATTCAGGAGTTTATCCGCAAAGCAGCAGCAGAAGGTATTGACGTTTTCCGTATCTTTGACAGTCTCAACTGGCTACCGCAGATGGAAAAGTCCATTCAAACCGTGCGGGACACAGGAAAGATAGCAGAAGCAACCATCTGTTATACAGGGGATATCCTAGATAAAACACGTCCAAAATATGATATAAAATATTACAAAGATTTGGCTAGGGAGTTGGAAGCTACAGGTGCACATATCTTGGCTATTAAAGATATGGCTGGTGTATTGAAACCTCAAGCTGCTTATGCTCTTATATCAGAGCTGAAAGAAACAGTAGATTTACCGATTCATCTGCATACGCATGATACAGCAGGAAACGGCATCATTACCTATTCAGGCGCAATTAAAGCGGGCGTTGATATTGTGGATGTGGCCACTGCTTCGCTTGCTGGTGGTACTTCACAGCCATCTATGCAATCACTTTATTATGCCTTGGAACATGGTGGGCGTCATGCGGCACTCAATATTGCTAATGCAGAACAGATTGACCATTATTGGGAAGACACACGCCGATATTATGCGCCTTTTGAAGCAGGAATTACCAGTCCTAAGACGGAAGTTTATAGGCACGAGATGCCAGGAGGACAATATACCAATCTTAAGGCGCAGGCTGCCGCTGTAGGACTTGAAGCACGTTTTGATGAAGTCAAGGCTATGTATAGCAAAGTGAATATGATGTTTGGCGATATTATCAAGGTCACACCAAGTTCGAAAGTTGTTGGAGATATGGCGCTCTTTATGGTACAAAACGACCTTACTGAAGAAGATGTCTACGCTAAGGGAGAGGAGCTGAATTTCCCAGAGTCAGTCGTATCTTTCTTCCGGGGAGATCTTGGTCAACCTGTGGGAGGATTCCCAGAAAAGTTACAGTCTCTTATTTTGAAAAATAAAAAGGCATTGACAGACCGCCCAGGGCTCCATGCTCCAGCGGTTGACTTTGCTCAAGTGCAGAAAGAGCTATCAGAAAAGCTGGGCTATCCAGCGGAAGAACATGAGGTTTTAAGTTATATCATGTATCCGCAAGTTTTCTTGGATTACCAAAAAATGCAAGATGCTTTTGGATCAGTAACATTGCTTGACACTGAAACCTTCTTGCATGGTATGCGCATGGGCGAACAAATCGAGGTACAGATAGAAAAAGGAAAAACCTTGATTATCCGCCTCGATGAGATTGGTGAACCAGATATCTCCGGAAACCGTGTCCTCTTCTTTAACCTTAACGGTCAAAGAAGAGAGATTAGTGTCAATGATCATTCGATTAAGACACAAGTTGTAGCGAAACGCAAAGCAGACAGCACAGATTTTCATCAGATAGGTGCAACGATGCCTGGCTCTGTTTTAGATATCTTGGTTAAGGAAGGTGAACAAGTTAAAAAAGGCCAAGCACTTATGGTTACTGAGGCGATGAAGATGGAAACAACAATCGAAGCACCGTTTGATGCTAAGGTCAAAGCCATCCATGTCCTTTCTGGCGAAGCCATACAAACTAAGGACCTCCTTATCGAATTAGCCTAATAAAAATTTAATAGAGAAATATCTAAATACCATGACTTCCATGGGACGGATTTTTAGAATCCATCACATGGAGGTTTTTTTATTTTTTATCCACTTTTCAGGCACGGACTACGGAAGTTGAGAGCAAGGTCAAGTGAAAGACTTCCCCGCTTTCTCATCAAACACTCATTTCATTTGACCTTTTTTTTTTTTTATACTATAGACTCAGAAAGTAAACGTAACATTAGAAATACAAATGTAAAGAAAAATCTAAACCACAGGTTACGTCAAAGGAGGAGTTTATGACACCAGAAAAGAAAAACCAGCGGCGGCTGCGCAACCTCGCACTCCTGTCGCTCTTGCTACTCGCAGTAGGCGGCACCTTCGCCTTCCAAGCCTTCAACCAGCGGGCCATCAATGACCGGCTGAATGAAGTAGAGATCAATGTCGGTGGCCGTGTCCACGACTACTACAACCGTGACACCGAAAACAAGGACGTCTTCGTAGAAAACTATGGCGAACGGCCGATTATGGCCCGGATACGCCTGTCCGAGTTCCTCGAAACCCGCCAACGTGATGAAGCCAACTTCACCCCATTAGTGGCAGGAACCAGCCGTGACGATGTAGAAAACTGGACCACATGGATTCCCAGCGCAAACGACATCACCGACCGTGAAAACACCAATGCCTCAAATGCCTTCGATCAGTACGCCAACCTCATCTTTGGTTGGGAACGTTCCGGTCAAGATGCCCCATGGTATATGCCGACCTTCAACCATGACAACCTCGACCAGAGAACAGCAGCGGCAGGTCATGCGCGGGACTGGATCGAAGGGAACGGTGCAACAGATGCGGTCACAGACGGTGCGACACATCCGGGTGACGGAACAGATGCCTACTGGTCAGCAGGCGGCAGCTTTGACAACAGTGGTCCAGTCTGGCCGGGAGAAGAAGTGACCAACCAAACCGCCCAAAACCTCCCCCAAGACCGTGCCCCAATGACCATGAACCAGTGGAGCAATTTGCCTAACGAAGACAAGATAGGAAACTTCTGGGTGGTTGACCCGAACACGGGCTGGGCCTACTGGGCCAACCGACTGGACCGGGAACAAGCCACCTCTTACCTGCTTGATGCAGCAGAGATGACGGCTGCCATTGAGGACAAGGTCTTTAACGGCTTTTACTACTATGGTATTCATGTCGAGAGTGGCTTAGTGAGTCCTGACCAACATGAGGAATTCCTCAATGACGGTGAGCAGCACCATGCGGAGCTGGAAGACTTTCTCCAAGGTATCCAGAATGGGGTGATGTACGATGACGGACAGAACCCATTGCCTAACGAGGACAGTGCCCCTGCAGCCTTTGACTTTTCGACCATGCGTCCGGTCCGTATCTTTACCATGGCAGGGGAGCAGTATCGTTATCTTGAAAACATGGGTTCTGGTAATCATATGATTATCCGGAATGAGGCGATACGCAATACGAGCTTCGTAGAGCAAGCAACAGTTTTAGAAGACTTTTATAATCAATCTCTTACTCAAGCTGTTAAAGATATGGTTGCTCCTGTGTCAATAGCCGATGAAGTACCAAACCTCAGATCGATGCTTATGTCTTGGCCGGAAGAGGGGCCTTATACTCGTTGGTTACCTACTAATTGGGATGAGCCTCATCCAGAGGTGGATGTGGCTCGGGCAGATGTGACTACTGTCAATCAAGCGGAGGGTGTACCACAAGCCTTCTCTCTTTCTCTTGCGGATGTTATCCGGTTATCAGGTGAAGGGCGAGGTTTTCCTCATCATGCAGGGCGTGTAGGTGGACATAATACATGGTGGTCATTGCGTACTGCAGGTCATGGTGAATCTGCTTGGACTATACGTTGGGGCGCATTTAGAGGTAACTTGCACGGCACTTTCCCAGGAACAACGAGTGATGACTATGGTGGTGTCCGTCCCGCCCTCATCATCAACTCTTCCAACTAAGAAACAAATATGCAAAACAAAAAATCACTCAAGGTAGCATTTTTGCATGCGACAGTCTGAGTGCTTTTTGATTGTCCTGTTTTTAATTTTATGTCCTTTTACGAGACAGCTCCTTTTTTTCTTAAACCGAACAAGACTTCATTGACAAAATATTCCGACTGAGTGAAGCTAAAAGGAAAGCAATTACTGTTCGGAAGGACTGTATTGAGAAACAGTTTCCCTGTTTTTCTGCTATAATAAGGTTATGACAACTTCAAACCTAGACCGTATCTCCAATGTTATACGCACGCAAGATATTTTGCGCCGACATAACTTTAATTTTAAGAAAAAATTTGGTCAAAATTTCCTGACTGACCATAATATTTTGGAAAAAATTACAGCAACGGCAGAGCTCTCTAAACAAGTGAATGTGATTGAGATTGGACCAGGTATTGGCTCCCTAACTCAGTATTTGCTTGAAGAAGCGGCGGAAGTCATGGCTTTTGAAATTGATAAAAGCTTGATTCCGATTTTGCAAGAAACTCTGGCCTCTTACGATAATTTTCAACTGGTGAACGCAGACATTTTAAAAGTAGATATTCAGGAACACATAAAGCACTTTAAAAATCCTGATCTGCCTATAAAAGTTGTGGCTAATCTGCCTTACTACATCACAACGCCGATTCTTATGCATTTGATTGAGTCGAAGGTTCCCTTTACAGAATATGTAGTTATGATGCAAAAGGAAGTGGCTGACCGCATTGCAGCTCGACCAAGTACAAAAGCTTACGGTTCGCTTTCGATAGCAGTGCAGTATTACATGGAAGCCAAAGTGGCATTCACAGTACCCCGAACAGTCTTTGTACCTGCTCCTAATGTGGACTCGGCCATTTTAAAAATGACCCGACGTGCACAACCTCTAGTTGCCGTTAAGGATGAGACCTTCTTTTTCAAGACAATGCACAGTGCTTTTGTCCATCGCCGTAAGACCTTAATAAACAATCTGCAATCTGCCTTTGGTAAAGACAAGAAAACGCAAATTTTAGAACTGCTCGCGCAGGCAGATATTTCTCCAACTATCCGTGCAGAAGCACTTTCAATTCCTGAATTTGCTCGTTTAGCGGATGCTCTACTCCCACTGAAAGAAGGTTAAACTGATGGACAAGCTGTCGAATATTTTTCAAGCCATAAAAGATGACCCCCAAAATGCAGCCTATACAGAGCAGGGGATTGATCCCCTTTATTCCGCTCATCCAGAGGCAAAAATTCTCATTGTGGGTCAAGCACCGGGGAGACAAGCGCAAGAAAGTCATCTTTTCTGGAACGATCACTCAGGAGAACGTCTTCGTGACTGGCTGGGGATTTCTTATGAGACATTTTATAGTTCAGATAAGTTGGCTATTTTACCCATGGATTTTTATTTTCCGGGTAAGGGAAAGTTTGGAGACCTGCCACCACGCAAAGGCTTTGCTGAAAAGTGGCATAAATTATTGATTGACGAAATGCCTGAACTTGAACTTATTATTTTGATTGGTTCCTATGCTATTACTTATTACCTGCATTTACCAAGAAAGATGCGGGCGACAGATGCTATTCGTGATTTTAGACAGTATTTGCCTCACTACTTCCCGATTGTCCACCCTTCCCCCCGGAACAATATCTGGTTACGCAAGAACCCTTGGTTTGAGGTAGAAGTAGTGCCAGAACTGCAAACAAGAGTAAAAAAACTCCTCGACACCTAGGCCGAGAAGTTTAGTGTTTTAATAAAAGCAGAAGAGACACCTTTTAGAAGTACATACGAGGGTTTCTTTTTTTCTACTCAGTAAATTTATCATACGTCATTGTGATGTGGTCAATACCTGCCTCCTTAAAAATTTCACCTTGAACTTCAAAGCCAAATTTTTCATAGAGGTCTTTTGCACTGAGTTGGGCGTGAAGGGTCAAAAGAGTAAGACCAGATTTTTTTGAAAATTCAAGTAGCTGTTGCAAGAGGGCGTTCGCGTAGCCTTTACCCCGTGCTTCTTTTAAAACAGCCATGCGCTGTACCAGAGCATGTGTTTTATCGCTAGGATCGACCAAAAGACGAACGGTAGCTAAAGCGTTGCCAGCTTCATAACCTACAAAATGAACCGAATGTGCTTCGTCAACGGGACTACCAACCTCCAGTTCGAAAGGGACACCTTGTTCCTTAACAAAAACAGTATTACGGATACGTAGCGCATCGCAGTATATTTCAGACATGGTGTCACGAGTTTGCTTGATTTGCATAAATTTCCTCTCAAAATCTTGAATTTGCGTAAAAATCTTATTTCAATTATAATATAAATAACTTTAAAAAGAAAGAAAGGGTCTCTTTTCATCTTTAGGTAGATATTATGTTTAAAAACAGTAAATTATTTTTCTGGACGGTTGAGATATTAGCAGTGACGCTGCTTATTTTTATGCTTATGCAACTGGACTTTCTCTTCCAACCCATCCAAACTCTTTTAGCTTTGCTTTTCATTCCATTTATTATAGCTGGCTTTCTTTATTATATTTTCAAGCCGGTGGTTATTTTTATGGAGAAACGCTGGAAAATCAAGCGTTTCTTTGCAATTTTGATTGTTCTGCTAAGTTTATTAGGAATTGTGATTTGGAGTGTTGCTTCAATCATTCCAAATGTTGTTTCTCAGCTGACTAGCTTGATCAATGCCAGCTCAAGAGCCGTTCCTGAACTTCGTGACTGGATTTCTTCCTTGCAAAGTGATCCACGTTTTTCTGCCTTTTATCGCCAGCTAGACGTTGATAGTATAGTTAGCAATATCAATCTGTCTTATACAGATATTTTAAACAAGTTGCTTCAGAATTTGACAGGAAGCTTGGGGAGCATCGTGAGCATCATTTCATCTGTAGTTATGGTTGCTATCCTAGTTCCTATCTTGCTTTACTACATGCTTAAAGACGGTGAAAAACTGCTCCCTACTCTAAAGCAAACGATTTTTAGGGAAGATCCGCTCGGCATCATTGAACTTTTAGAAAAGATGAATGCAACGATTTCTCGTTATATCTCTGGTGTGGCTTTAGATTCGCTACTGGTGTTCATCTTTGTCTTTGTTGGTTATATGCTCTTTGGCATTCCTTATGCTTTCTTGTTTGCAAGTTTCTCAGCAATTACAAACCTCATCCCGTATGCAGGGCCTTACATTGGTGTAATACCTGTTATTTTCACTTTGGCCTTTACTCAACCTTGGACAGCTCTTCTCGCAGTAACTTATGTTTTGGTCCTTCAGCAGATTGATGGCAATCTCGTTTATCCAAAAATAGTAGGAAATGCTGTGAAAGTCCATCCTGTTACGGTCATGATTTTGATGCTAGTATCTGGAAGTTTGTATGGTATTCTAGGTATGATTATTGCTGTCCCTGTTTATTCACTGGTCAAAGAGATTGTGAAATTCCTTGCTGGCCTGTGGCACAATCATCGTGAACAGCAAAAGAAAAAAATTATTTCAAAATAATAAATTATGGTATAATAATCTTCATATTACAAAAAAATAGGAGTAAAAATGGCACACCCTGACCCCGAGAGTAGCTCGGTAATTTTACAGATTTTGTTACTTGTTTTTCTTACTGCTTTGAATGCATTTTTCTCAGCAAGTGAGATGGCGCTCGTTTCTTTATCACGTTCACGCGTGGAGCAAAAGGCGAGTGAAGGAGACAGTAAATATCAGTATTTACTGCGTGTAGTTGATAATCCGACACACTTCTTGTCAACGATTCAAGTTGGGATTACTTTCTTGAACATCTTTGCAGGTGCAAGTTTGGCTGATACTCTAGCTGCACAGCTTGCACCACTGTTTGGGGATACAAGCTTCGCGCAAACATTGAGTAAAATCATTATCTTGGTTATTTTGACTTTCTTTACAATCGTGTTTGGTGAGCTTTTCCCTAAACGTATTGCGCAAGCGCTTAAGGAAAAGGCAGCTTTAAAAATGGTTCGCCCTTTGATGAGTATAGGTGTTGTTTTAAAACCCTTTATCTGGCTCTTGACGATTACTATCAATGGCTTGGCGCGTGTTTTTCCTATCAAATTTGATAGCAGTGATGATGATATGACACGTGATGAAATCGAATATCTCGTTCACACAGATGAAACAGCGTTGGATGATTCAGAGCGTGAAATGATTACAGGTGTTTTCAGTCTTGACGAGCTTGTGGCGCGTGAAATCATGGTCCCTCGTACAGATGCCTTTATGATTGATATCAATGATGAGCCACGGGAAAATATCGAGAAAATGCTCAGCGAGTCCTACTCGCGTGTCCCAGTTTATGATGACGATAAAGACAACATCTTAGGAATTATTCATACAAAACGTCTCTTGGCCCGAGGTTTTGCGGACGGCTTTGATAACATTAATTTCCGTGAAATGCTGCAAGAACCGTTGTTTGTCCCTGAAACAGTGTTTGTGGATGACTTAATGCTGCAGATGCGTAATACGCAAAACCAAATGGCGATTTTGCTTAACGAATACGGCGGCGTTGAAGGTATCGTTACTCTGGAAGACTTGATTGAGGAAATCGTTGGTGAAATTGAGGATGAAACAGACGTTGCTGAAACAGATGTTTACAAGATTGGTGAAAACATGTATGTTGTGCAAGGGAAAATGACAATCAATGACTTCAACGACGAGTTTGGCACACATTTAGTCAATAATGATGTGGATACGATGGCCGGCTTCTTCCTTTCAGAAACAGGGCAGATTCCTGAGAAAGGGCAGCAAGTGATGTGTGAAATCGACAATGATGAGGATCACTTCTCCTTGACTAGTCTTGAAGTAGACGGAAACCGTGTCTTGAAACTTCGGGTAGAGTTTGATATGGAGCCCTCTGAGTAAAGCTGTAAACGAAATAAAGAACGGAACTTGATAATCCGTTCTTTTTTTGCTTTTACGAACTTTTTTAAAACGATGAGCAAGAGGTAAAAGTAGAAGATACAGTAAAAAGTGTGAAAGGGAAAGAACATTTGGCTCATATGAAGGATGCTTTTTTGTGCCATTTATGGCAGTCGCTGATTATTGTGGCTGGTCTTATGGAAAAGCATTTGATAATAAATAAGATTTGAGGTATGATAAAAGCATACCGAAGAAGAGGAAAAGCTCATGACAGATATAAATATTGAAGAAGCAAAAAAAGTAACTGGTTTGGTTCATTCTACAGAGTCTTTTGGTTCTGTTGATGGTCCTGGCGTCCGTTTTATTGTTTTTATGCAAGGATGTCCGATGCGTTGCAAATATTGTCATAACCCTGACACTTGGGCCTTGAAAAGCGAAAAAGCAACCATACGTACAGTAGAGGATGTGATGGAAGAAGCTCTACGTTTCCGAGGTTTCTGGGGAGAAAAAGGAGGCATCACTGTCTCAGGTGGTGAAGCTATGATGCAGATTGACTTCGTCATTGCTCTTTTCCAATACGCCAAAAGTCTGGGAATTCACACAACCTTAGATACATCAGCCCGTCCTTTTAGAACAGATGAGTATATTACCTCTCGGATTGATGACCTTCTTGAAGTGACGGATCTTGTGTTGCTTGATTTAAAAGAAATTGATTCAAAACGTCACAAAGCCCTGACTGGACATCCGAACGAAAATATTCTAGAATTTGCCCGTTACCTTTCAGATAAGGGACAAGGCATGTGGATTCGTCACGTCCTCGTTCCCGGAGAGACAGATATTGATGAGGACCTGGAAAAGCTAGGTGAGTTTGTTAAAACTCTAGATAATGTACTCAAATTTGAAATCCTGCCCTATCATACGATGGGGGAGTTCAAATGGCGTGAATTAGGCTGGAAGTATCCCCTTGCTGGAGTAAAACCACCAACAAAAGAGCGTGTAGCCAATGCCAAAGAAATCATGAAGACCGAAACATATCAAGATTACTTGCAGAGAATCAGATAAAAAACTTAAAGGCTGAGCAGTTTAGCTTTTAAGTTTTATTTTTATTTTTATTCAAAAAATGAGAAAAGTAGCAGGGGAGATGCTTTGAAAGTGTGCGTAAATTCTCTTTTTTTGGTATAATGAGAAAAACATAAATATAAAAATGAGGTACAGAAATGTCGGATAAAATTCTCGTCTTTGGTCACCAAAAACCTGACACAGATGCAATTGCATCATCTTATGGTTTTTCATACTTGAGCAACCACCGCCCAGTTGGCGCTTTGAATACAGAATGTGTGGCTTTGGGTACACCAAATGAAGAAACACAATTTGCTTTGGACTATTTTGGTGTGGAAGCACCACGCGTGGTAACATCAGCAGCTGATGAAGGTGTGGATACAGTTATCTTGACGGATCACAATGAATTTCAACAATCCATCGCGGATATCGCTTCTTTGAATATCTTTGGCGTTGTGGACCACCACCGTGTGGCTAATTTTAATACAGCTTCACCTTTATTCATGACAATTGAACCTGTTGGATCAGCTTCATCCATCGTTTACCGCAAGTTCCTTGAAGCAGGCGTGGAAATACCACGTGAAGTGGCTGGCCTCTTACTTTCAGGTTTGATTTCAGATACATTGCTGTTGAAATCACCAACAACACATGCGACTGACCACAAAGTTGCAGAAGAATTGGCGAAGATTGCTGGTGTAGACCTTCAAGAGTACGGCATGGCTATGCTCAAAGCTGGTACGAACTTGGATAACAAGTCAGCAGAAGAACTCATTGATATTGATGCGAAAACCTTTGAACTTAACGGCAGCCGCATCCGTATCGCTCAAGTAAATACAGTTGAAATTCAAGATGTACTTTCTCGCTTACATGATGTCAAAGTTGCCATCAAGAAAGCGATGGAAGTCGAACATTATGATGACTTTGTCTTCATGATTACAGATATCGTAAATTCTAACTCAGAAATTGTCGAGATCGGTAGCCACAAAGATAAGGTTGAAGCAGCTTTCCACTTTACACTTGAAGACGATCACGCTTTCTTAGCCGGGGCCGTTTCACGTAAAAAACAAGTTGTGCCACAACTTACAGAAGAGTTCAATAAATAATGCCTATTCACGTTTTTAATAAAAATAGGCTGACACGTCAGCCTTTTTTCTTAAAACTGATTAATTATTTGGAGCTGCATGAAGATGTAACCTTGCGCCAAATTCATAAAGATTTTGAAGAAATAAAAAACATAGATCGTCAACTGGACAGTTTTATTGCGGCAAATTTTATCTGGCGTAGCGATAAACGTTATGGTAATAATTTTAAAGTTTTTAGGGATGATGATTTTGATTTAACTTTAAAACCAGAGCTACCAGCTATTTACACCTATAACAAACCTTTCTTTGTAGAGGCGGGAAGTCAGCTAGAAAGAAGACTTAATCAGTCAATTATCCAGCAAAGGTTGAAAAATCAAACGAATGCAATTTGTTTACATTTTTCTAGTCAATATGATTTGACGACTGATAATTTGTTCAACTATTTTTATAAGCTGGCAAACGATTTACCATTGACAGTGCTGGAGTGCGAAGTTTATCAGATTATGGGCGATGTTAATCCGGAGTACGCTTTAAAGTACATGACAAGCTTTTTGCTCAAATTTGCCCGTAAACCTATTGTTAAAGCGCGTTCAGATATTTTTATTAGAGTTTTGGAGAAGTACGGTTATATTGAGGCGCTGGGCGAAAACAGCTATAAAACTCATTTGAAGTTTGATGAGACAGTCCAGCTTGACGAAGTCCATTTCGACCAAGCTCAAGACTTCATTGCTGCCCAAATTCAACAGACAAAAGTATTAAATAACTTCATTTCCATAGGAGGATAAAAATGAAATACGAAAAATTGTTACCCCGTTTCCTTGACTATGTCAAAGTGAACACACGCTCAGATGAAAATTCAACAACTGTGCCGTCAGTTCCAGCTCTTGTTGACTTTGCACACAAGATGGCAGACGAAATGCGTGCCATTGGTATTCAAGATGTTCATTATCTTGAATCAAACGGTTATGTGGTGGGTACTATTCCAGCAACAACAGATAAAAATGTGCGTAAAATTGGTTTGATTGCTCATATGGATACGGCGGATTTCAATGCGGAAGGTGTCAATCCACAGATCCTTGAAAACTACGATGGAGAGTCTGTTATTGAACTTGGAGAGTCTGGTTTTAAACTTGATCCAGCTGAATTTCCCAACTTGAAAAACTATAAGGGACAAACCCTCATTCATACTGATGGTACAACGCTGTTAGGTGCCGATGACAAAGCAGGTATCGCTGAAATTATGACTTTGGCAGACTATTTGATTAATGTTAACCCTGATTTTGAACACGGCGAAATCCGTATCGGTTTTGGTCCTGATGAAGAAATCGGAACAGGTGCTGACCGCTTTGATGTTGAAGACTTCAATGTTGACTTTGCTTATACAGTAGATGGTGGTCCACTTGGTGAGTTGGAATACGAAACATTCTCAGCTGCTGGTGCTGTCTTGGAGTTCCAAGGTAAAAATGTTCATCCCGGTACAGCTAAAAATACAATGGTCAACGCCTTGCAATTAGCAATAGATTACCATACACAATTGCCAGACTTTGATCGTCCAGAAAAAACAGAAGGACGAGAAGGCTTCTTCCACCTTTTGAAACTGGACGGTACTGTTGAGGAAGCACGTGCACAGTATATCATCCGTGACCATGATGAAGATAAGTTTAATGCGCGTAAAGCGTTGATGCAGGACATTGCGGACAAGATGAATGCTGAACTGGGTTCAGAACGTGTAAAAGCGACAATCAAAGACCAGTATTACAACATGGCTAAAGTCATTGAAAAAGACATGTCTATCATTGATCTTGCGGAAGAAGCGATGAAGAACTTGGGAATTGAACCAAAAATTGAACCTGTCCGTGGTGGGACAGATGGTTCTAAAATCTCCTTCATGGGATTGCCGACCCCAAACATCTTTGCTGGTGGTGAAAACATGCATGGACGCTTTGAGTTTGTAAGTCTGCAAACAATGGAAAAAGCTGTAGATGTTCTTCTTGAAATGCTGAAACTTAACAATATCTTGAAAAATGAAGAATAATGCGCTAAAATAGTTTTAGGGCTTATAGGAAAGCCCTTCCAGTAAGTTTTATATAAACTTTACCTTCCTTATAATTTAAAGAACAAGTCGCCTTCGGGCGACCTGTTTTAGGTTATTTTTAAAATTGTCGCACAATTGTAGTTAATTCTAGTTATGAATGTTTTATTCTATCTTTTATAGAAGGAGTAAACTTTGGATTTTATGGTGGAAAGCATCATATATCTCTAGATTATGGTAACTATGCAAGTAAAATATTTACTTGATTTACAAATATTTTTAATCAGCAAGTCTGATTTATAAAAAAGGAGGACATTTGATGTCTGATAAAGCAAAAGGGAAACTTTCTCTTGTCGGCTTATGCCTGATGATTTTCACCTCAGTTTATGGATTTAACAATATCCCGCGTGCATTTTACATGATGGGTTATGCTGCTATTCCATGGTATATCGTTGGAGGACTCTTCTTCTTCCTACCCTTTGCCTTTATGGTAACTGAGCTTGGTTCAGCCTTTAAGGAGGAAAAAGGGGGAATCTATTCTTGGATGGAGAAAGCGGTTGGTCCGACTTTCGCCTTCATTGGAACATTTATGTGGTATGCCTCTTACCTCGTATGGATGGTCAATGTTTCTAATGGTATCATGGTCCCTATTACCAATATGATTTTTGGTAATTCCCTTCATGTACCAGATCCATGGATTCTTTCACTCATCGCCATGGCCTGGATTGCTGCGATTACCTTTTTTGCCCTGCGTGGTTTGGATGCGGTCAAAAAATTCGCGACACTTGGTGGTATTGCCGTTCTCTCATTGAACGCTATTCTTTTAGTTTGTGCGCTTTTGGTCCTTATTCTTAATGGACAACCAACAACACCAATTACTGCGGATGCTTTTGTTACAAGCCTTAACCCTAACTTTAATAACGGTTCAGCAATTGGTTTCATCGCCTTTATGGTATTTGCAATTTTTGCCTATGGTGGTGTTGAAGCTGTTGGAGGCTTAGTTGATGAAACAGACAAGCCTGAGAAAAACTTTCCTCGCGGTGTTGTAACCTCAGCACTGATTATCGCTATCGGTTACTCTGTAATGATTCTCTGTGTTGGTTTCTTCATGAATTACCAAACAGGTGGAGCTTTCTACGAAGGCGTTAAAGCTGGAACAATCAATCTTGGTAATGCAGGTTATGTAACAATGCAATACTTGGGTGAAGCTTTAGGCGATGCTTTCGGATTAGATCACTCAGGTGCAGTCGCTATTGGTTCAATTCTTGCGCGTTATATGGGTCTTGCAATGCTACTTTCATTGATGGGAGCTTTCTTTACCTTAATCTACAGCCCGGTAAAACAAATCATCTCTGGTACACCAGACAAACTATGGCCGGGTCGTTATGGACAGCTTGATGAGGAATCAGGCTTGCCTAAATTTGCAATGATGGTTCAATTTGCTATCGTATTTGTCATCATCTTGCTTAATATGCTTATCAACCTAGGTGGTGGTGCGGAAGCAGCAGCTAAGTTCTTTGCCATCTTGACAAATATGGCCAACGTTGCGATGACATTGCCGTACCTCTTTATTGTTATTGCCTATGCAAAATTCAAACTTAATGATGATATTGAAAAACCATTTACACTTTACAAATCTAAAGGTATTGCTATGGCAGCTGTAACTGTGACCTTCCTTGTCGTTGCTTTTGCCAATGCTTTCACAGTTATTCAACCGATCACAGATTACTTTGCTTTGCCAGTAGCTGATCGTCCAGCTGTTCTTGGGGATACTGTTCAAACCGTAGTATCGATGATTGCGGGTCCTCTTATCTTTGGTTTGGTTGCCTTCTTTATGATGAGTCGCTATAAAAAACGTTACCCTGCAGAATACACTGCGTTGACGGAACTTTCTGAAGACGAACGTCATGAAGAAAAATAAAGTCTATAAAACAGGAAAACGCTCGATTGAGCGTTTTTTTATGTCTGGACACCCTTCCAAGGCGTTTCCCGTATGCAAAGGTCTAGTTCCGCAGACAAGAACAAGCGGTTCTGTATAATCTGTGGTGGTAGATTAAAATCTACTGCCCTTTTTTTATACAAGAAAAGCCATAGTAATTCGCTAAAATGTAGTTACCACACAAACACTTTAGTTAAGGATTACTATGACTCATTCCGATTTTATCACATTGATGCTAGACTTGAAAGCCTCAGACCTCATTTTCCCTGAAGAAAACTACTTCCGACTTGGTTTTACAAAGCTGACAGGACATCATCAAGCACAAATCTT
>NZ_BAAFQO010000021.1:0-30911 GCF_042849115.1 Lactococcus muris
ATAACGATAGCTTTCCTTGGGTAGTGAATGGAGGCGTAGATTCACCTGGTTCATTTAACTTCTTTCATCATGCGAACGGACTCAAAACGGTAGTCATGCCTCAATCCCCAGCTATGCTCCTCCGCGACCAAGACGGCGCATGGACATCAAATCTTTAAAAACTCTGGGCAAACGAGACATTTTATTTGAGTCGTCGTGCGGAGCTGTGCAAGAAAACGTAGCTTATTTTTCCTTTATTTTTAGTTTTAAGTCAATAAGAACATAAGATTCAAGCAAGTTTCTTCCTTTCCTCATTCCTCTCCAGCCTTAAACTTTAGGCCTTTTACCTCGACTGCTCACTATTAGTATTCTTAGTCATAAGAAGGGAATGTGTGATTTAGAAAAATAACTTTGCTTGAACATCAAACAAAAAGAGTGCTATAATAGAGGGGTTAAGAAGAACAAAGCATAGAGGAGAATGATTATGAAATTCAAATTCAGTGGCCTTTCTTCATATGAGGAAAAAGAAATGCCAAACTTTATGGGAGAAGCAGAGTCACACACTGTCATCAAAGAGTTTGACAGCATGGAACAGGCCGTTCAGCATGTTGCTGCTCACAGCGGTTTTATGGTAACAGACAGTGGCAAGTTTGCTTTCCATGTCCGTACTATTACTCAAGTTGACTAATTAAACTTTACAAAACGTGCTCAAGGCATGTTTTTTATTTTTTTGAAAAGAGAACAGAGAGAGTTGTAACGTCATCTAAATTTTTGAGGCAGTCCTAAAGCATCTGCTTTCCTTTTTTTGTAAGACTTATAAGAAATTTGACTGCCAGAAAAATATAAAACGCTTACGCCGAGCTGGTTTTCAAGAAGTTTCTCTCAAAGCAATTTTTCTTTTCAAGTATTTGCATCTTTTTAGCGAAAATGAAAAAAACATGTTATAATGTCTAGGTATAACAAAAGAGCTTAACATGAGTTAATCTCGTTTTTATTTTGTCATTAATTTTTATTATTTGGAGGAATTCATGGACTATTCATGGACAGTGAAATATCTCACTGAATTTATTGGCACTGCGCTTTTGCTTATTTTAGGTAATGGTGCTGTAGCTAATGTCGAACTCAAAGGTACAAAAGCCTTTGGCCAATCTTGGTTGATTATTGCTTGGGGTTACGGTCTTGGTGTAATGTTGCCAGCTGTAGCTTTAGGAAATATTACAGCTCAGATCAACCCAGCCTTTACGCTTGGGCTTGCGGCATCAAACCTTTTCCCTTGGGAACAAGTACCTTTTTACATCCTCGCTCAACTTCTTGGAGCGATGTTTGGACAATTGATTGTCGTAATGGTTTACCGTCCTTACTATCTTAAAACAGAAAATTCAAATGCTATTTTAGGAACATTCTCAACAATCGATAACGTTGATGATGGGACAATCACTACGCATACAGGTGCCCTAATTAATGGCTTTTTGAATGAGTTCGTTGGGTCATTTGTGCTCTTCTTTGGTGCTATGGGCTTAACAAACCTTTATCGTGGGAGCGAATCGATCAAATGGATGACTGATTATGCAGCTAAACAAGGTGCGGACACAACAAGTGCTGATGTTACAGGACAAATCGCAGCATCAGTCTCAGGAGCAGCTTCATCCTCAGCAATCAGCCACGTTGTTCTTGGCTTCCTTGTTCTTGTATTGGTTGCTTCACTTGGTGGTCCTACAGGTCCTGGTTTGAACCCAGCACGTGACCTTGGTCCACGTATCTTGCACTCACTCTTGCCAAAATCAATTTTGGGTGAACATAAAGGGGATAGCAAATGGTGGTATTCATGGGTACCTGTTACAGCACCTATCCTTGCAGCTCTTGCAGCTGTTGCTTTATTCAAGATTATCTACCTCTAATGTTGAACTTTGACCTTCATCTTCGGATGAAGGTTTTATTATTTCAAATGCGGTGATTAAAAATTTGTAATTCTAAATCGAAAATAATTTGCTAAAATAAAACCATAGTCAAAAACAAAGAAATAAAAGCGACTAGGAGAGTAGGAGTGAAAGTTAGCACAGGGAGCTTGCGGATAGTGAGAGCAAGACTAACGGAAACTTTGAAAATGGCCTAGAAATCGCGTGGCAGTGAGTTCAGTTTTTGAATAAACTGTCAACGGAGTGGTTCTCGTTATTGAACACATTATTTTTGGAACAATCTTGTTTGTTACCAAAGATAGTTAGCAAGGTGTAGAAGGTTTTTTGTCATCTTTTACATGAATTAGAATGGTACCACGGCAGTTCGTTTCTATTATTTAGAGGCGGATTATTTTTTTGTTTTTGATTATTTATTGCACTTTATAAAAGGGAGAGGTCATTATGAAAAAGAAAACAAGAAACAGAGTTATTGCAGTTGTAGCAGTAGTAGTTGTCGCCCTTATCGGTTATTTCTCATTTTTCAAAAAAGAGGCTGTGGCAGATAAAACGGTCAAAGTCGGGATCATGTCAGGATCGAAAGAAAGTACAGAAATTTGGGATTCTGTTGCCAAGAAAGCGAAAGATCAGTATGGCATCAACTTAGAGTTTGTCCGTTTTACCGATTACAATCAACCTAATACTGCCTTAGTAAACGGTGATGTAGACATCAACGCATTCCAGCACTATGCTTTCCTTAATGAGTGGAATCAAGCCAACAAGGCTGACTTACAACCTATTGGTGATATCTTGATTTCACCTATCCGTCTTTACTCTAAAAAATATACAAATGTTCAAGATATCCCTAATAAGGGAACAATCGCTGTACCCAACGATACTTCTAATGAAAGCCGTGCCCTTCATGTTTTGGAAGGTGCAGGTCTGATTAAGTTAAATACAAAGGCAGGTGCTCTAGCGACGATCAAAGACATTACAGAAAATCCAAAGGACTTGACCATTAAAGAGTTGGATGGTTCACAAACTGCTTCAGCACTGTCTTCAGTTGATGCTGCCGTTGTAAACAATGACTTTTCTGTTCCAGCAGGATTGACAAGCAAGGAAGTTATTGCTACAGAGCCACTAAATAAGGATTCCAAGCAGTGGATTAATATCATTGTAGCCAAGAAAGAAGACAAGGATAATAAACTTTATCAAGATGTAGTCAAAGCTTATCAAACAAAAGAAACAGAAGATTTGTTTGCGAAACTCTATCCTGAAAAAGGCACAATTCCTGCTTGGAACTTGAACTTGAAATAATCACAGTAATGGAGAATGAGATGGCAATTATTGAACTGAATAATATCAGTGTTTCCTACGAAACCAAGAAAAACAAGGTGAATGCTGTAAAAAATACGACAATCCATATCGAAAGAGGCGATATTTTTGGCATTATCGGCTATTCAGGTGCTGGAAAGTCGACGATTGTCCGTACGATTAATCTCTTGCAAAAGCCAAGCTCTGGTGAAGTTAAAGTGAATGGCAAAGTTCTTTTCAAAGCTGGGGCAGACGGTAAAGATCAAGCAAACATCAAAGCAGCTGATTTAAGAAAAGAACGCCAAAAAATTGGTATGATTTTTCAGCACTTCAACTTGCTCAATGAGAAAACAGTTTTTGAAAACATTGAGTTTGCTCTCTTGCACAGTCCCTTGAAAGATAAAGAAAAAGAGGAAAAGATTCGTGAACTGCTTAAGTTAGTGAGCTTGGAAGAATTTGAAGATAAATACCCAGCACAACTTTCAGGAGGGCAGAAACAGCGTGTTGCTATTGCGCGTGCTTTGGCCAATGACCCGGAAATCTTGATTTCCGATGAGGGAACCTCAGCTCTGGACCCCAAAACGACCAATCAGATTTTAGATTTGTTGAAAGACCTGCAGAAGCGTCTGGGACTTACTATTGTCCTCATCACCCACGAAATGAATGTTGTGAAAGAAATCGCCAACAAGGTAGCAGTGATGCAAAATGGTGAAGTTATAGAGCAAAATAATCTCTTGGAAATCTTTGCTCATCCAAAAGAAAGCTTAACACAGCAATTTATTGATACAACCTCCAATGTGTCGCGTTTCATCCATTCTCTGACTGAAAATGATACATTTAGCGCCCTAGCAGAAGATGAAGAGCTAATCTATCTGAGCTACTATGGCAATCAATCCGGTGAACCAGCCATGTCTGAAATCACTCGTCAATTTGGTGTTGCGACTAATATTTTCTACGGTAATGTTGAGGTCTTACAAAATACACGTTTTGGTTCCTTGGTTGTAGCTCTGAAAGGAAAAGAAGAAGATCGCGTGGCTGCCAAGGCGTACTTGGCACAGCAAAACATTGAGTTTACAGTATTGAAAGAGCAGGTGAAATAGATGACAGAATGGTTTACAGAACATTTTCCTAATGTCGTAGCACTCGGTTTACATGGTGATACAGGTTGGCTAACCTCAATCACTGAGACACTTTTTATGGTCTTTTGGTCAGGTCTTTTTGGTGGCATATTAGGATTAATCTTTGGTGTAGCACTTGTTGTGACAAATGAGGAAGGAATAACACCCAACCGAGCACTTTATTCCTTTTTAGATAAATTTACTTCCATTTTCCGTGCCGTGCCCTTTATTGTTTTACTTGCAATTATTGCTCCCGTTACTCAAAAAATTGTGGGTACACAGATTGGGACCACAGCAGCGCTAGTTCCACTAACTTTAGGTGTCTTTCCCTTTTATGCCCGTCAAGTTCAAGTCGCTCTTGAAGGTGTGAACAAAGGTACAGTGGAAGCTGCACAGACTGTGGGTGCAAATTTTTGGGACATTGTATTTACTGTCTATCTACGTGAAGAACTTGGAAGCCTGATTCGTGTATCCACAGTGACAATCATCTCTCTGATTGGTTTGACTGCTATGGCTGGAGCCATTGGTGCAGGAGGTTTAGGGAATACAGCTATTGCCTATGGTTACAATCGTTTCTCTAATGATGTGACCTTCCTCGCAACCTTGCTTATCCTCCTTCTGGTCCTCTTGGTGCAAGTCATCGGAGACATCTGGGCGAAAAGTGTGACACACAAATAATATGAGCAGAGGAAATTTCGCCAAGTAAAAATTTCCTTTGATGGCGGCACTCCCGCAATTGTTTGGATTGTTGACGAGGCTTTAGAGAGTACTACTGGAGTTGCCGCTACTCTATAGAGGCCTCTCGTCCAGCTCTGAACGTCAATCAGTAGAAACTGTTCAATTCTGGTCTACACCTGTACAGCGAAACAAATACTCAAGCAACGTTATTGCTTGAGTATTTTGCTGTGGTTTACTCCATACTATGGCATTCTTTTTTATCAATTTTTTTGTAATTGCTATTTTGATGGATTAAAATATAGATTGAAGCAAGTATAGCGACAGTAGCAAAGAAATAAACAACCATATTTCCAGCATACCAGCCATAAGCTTCAACAAGCCAACCAATAACTAATGTTGCGATAACCTCTCCAATGATGTACTGACAAAACCCCATTGTACCTGTAGACATCCCGTTAGCGAACTTTGGTACAGCTTCGTTGACCATTAAGCCGACGATTGTCGCAGGAGCATATATAAATGTTCCCATGATGAGTAAAATAACAATAATGAGTGTGTGATCAGTTGCTGCAAAATAAGTAACCAGACACACTAACATCGCGATTAATGAAATTAATACCATGATGGCTCGACGTCCCTTAAGCAAATCTGTGATGAAACCGATGATTATGACTCCGGGAACAGCTGCTAATTCAAAGACTCCCGTCAGCCATTTTGCCGTAGAATTTTCAAACCCTTTAACGTTGACCAAATAATTTGGTATCCAGCTCATAATCCCGTAGCGTACAACATAAATAGAAAGTGAGGCCAAAATAACAGCCCAAATCAGCTTGTTTTTTACAATATACTCAAAGAAAATTTTGAAAATACTCTCTGTTGAAACGTCACCTTCAACGACTTCTCCGTCTTTGACTACAACCTTATCATCAGTATAATCCTCAATAGTGGGTAGCCCCCTAGTACTTGGGCGATCACTACCTAGGATAAGAACAAGAACTGCGATAGCAATGGAGACAATGGAAGCAGTCCAAAAGCTCCATTGAAGTGAGCCGCCAAAAAGCAAGGCGGATAAGTTGATGACAGCAACACACATAAATGCTCCTGCATTATGGGCAGACGACCAGATTGAAAACGCTGTTCCCCGAGCCATGATAGATCCAGTGCCCTTACGGCCAAACCAGAGACTGATTAAACGTTGACAAGCCGCCGCGCCCATCCCCTGCATGATAGAATTTAGGAACATCAAAAAGAGAATCATCCTAAAACTTTCTGTTGCGCCATACAATGCGTTTAGGATTGAGGAGACAATTAATCCCGTTGCGACATAGCGGTTAGGATTCGCGCGGTCTGCAAGTGTTCCCATGATAAGTTTAGAAATACCATAACCAATCCCAAACATGGAGAGGATTGTCCCGATTTGTCCCATCGAAAAACCATAGACTTTTGAAATATCATTTTGTTGAACTGTAAAAATGAGTCGAATAATGTAATAGCCGATATAAACAATAGATGTTGATATAAGCACACGCACTTGCCATATTTTATACAAGCGCTTTACGTTCTCTGCGGGGATTTTTTCTTCTGCATCTGGTGCGGGTTTTAAAAAATCTATCAATATGAAACCTCTTTCATTGTTTTGCATTCATTATACTTCACATTTGAGCAGAACAAAAGAGGTAATATTTTTTGTTTCTTTAATAATAAGAAACTTTATTTTGGAAAAATCTTGTTACTTAAAGCACCCGTTTAGCGTATGATGATGATGAATGTAAATAGAAATCAATGCTGAAAATAAAAAGAAGGTATACTTTAAGAAAAAAGAAATCCAACATAGTTTCAGAAATGATAAGAAAAAGCGGCTCTTTTTTGATAGGTTAAAGGGCAAGTCATTGAAGCAGCCACTCCGCAGAAAAGCAGAGAGCGATTAACTCTGAAGCGGAGGAAAGAAAGATTTTTCAAGGATTTATTTAGCTTATCACCAAGTCTGGATTGAAAAGTAGAATGCAGGTCTTTGGCTAAAAGTTTTCTCGGGAAAATGTATTGCAAAAAGTTGCAAAAGATGATTAAATAGTAAAAGTAAAACAGATTTGACAAAATCATCAGGAGGAAGCATGCAAAATAAGATTCGTGAATTTAGACAGGCGCAAAAACTTTCTCAGGAAGATTTAGCACGCATCGCTCATGTTAGTCGACAAACCATCAATGCAATTGAAAATGATAAATATGATCCCGAACTTCTGTTAGCTTTTAAGTTAGCCGAGATTTTAGGGACTAAAGTTGACGAGCTTTTTATTTTTCAGCTTGGAAACGTGAAGAAAAAAGAAGAAGATGTTTTCTGGTGTGAAAAATATCAATGCGTACTGTGGAAACGTGCAGGTGTTGAAAAAAGAGCAAACTGAACAGCAAAATAAAATGAAAAGCCTATGTAATAGTGTATAATTTATTTATAGGCTTTTTTAATACACAGCCAGCATTGATGCCTTTTGGTACACTTCTGGTTGTCAAGTCCTGCAGCCTCTCATGAGAGGTAAGCCCTAAACTATCAGGTTTACCTTTCAGCGCTGTGCGTTAGCGTCATTGTGACTAGAAGCGTTGAGGGGAGAGGGGCTAGTCTCTGTGAAATTACCCTATACTGCCGAAAGAAGGAACAAGGAATTATCATGAATATAAAACAGCTTCGCTATGTTGTGGCCATCGCTAATACTGGAACTTTTCGAGAAGCGAGTGAACAACTCTTTGTGAGTCAGCCGTCGATGTCTATCGCTGTTAAAGACTTAGAACAAGAGCTTAATTTCCAAATTTTTGAGCGTACAAATACAGGAGCAAGCTTGACGATTGAGGGTGAACGCTTCTATGAGCAGGCACAGGAAATTTTACGCAATTTTGAAGCTTTTGAGGCGAAGTATGCAAAGCCAAAAGAAACAGAGCGCCATTTTTCTGTCGCGAGTCAGCATTATGACTTTCTTGCGCCTGTTGGTGTAGAATTTTCCAAGAAAAATCCAGAAATCAAAAATTTCAGGGTTTTTGAGTCAACAACCTATAACATTTTACAAGAAGTTGCTCAGGGTCACAGCGAGCTTGGTGTTGTTTACCTAAACAAGCACAACCGTTCAGGCATCTTACGTATGCTGGACAAGCTTGAGTTAGATTACGAAGAACTTTTCATTTCGCAGACCCATATTTATTTAAGAAAAAATCATCCGTTGACACGTAAAAAGACGATCAAAACAAGTGATTTAAAAACTTTGGATCGTGTACGTTTTGCTCAAGAAAACGAGCAGTTTCTTTACTATTCTGAGGATTTAGTAGAAACTTTTGAAAACACTTTTATTTATAATGTGACTGACCGTGCTACGTTAAATGGTATACTGGAACGCACAGATGCTTATGCCACTGGTCTAGGTTTTATTGATAAGGCAAGTGTCCATAATGTTACAGTTGTTCCTATGGATGGGGATAATGTCAACAGTTTAATTTTGGTGAAGAAAAAAAGTCAACTTTTGACAGATGCAGCCAAATCCTATAAGAGAAGTTTAGAAGTTTATTTTGAGAAGTATAAGTTTTAACCGGCTTGAGTCTAGGCTAGAAAAAATATGAAAATTAGTGTAAAATAGAGCAGTATACAAATTTTGTAAAACATTTAACATAGGAGAATGCACATAATGGTAAAATTAGTTTTTGCACGTCATGGTGAATCAGAATGGAACTTGGCTAACCTTTTCACAGGTTGGGCTGATGTAGACCTTTCAGAAAACGGAACACAGCAAGCAATTGATGCAGGGAAGCTCATCAAAGAAGCAGGTATCGAATTTGATATTGCTTATACATCTGTGCTGAAACGTGCAATCAAAACTACGAACTATGCACTTGAATACTCTGACCAACTTTGGGTACCAGTGGTTAAAACTTGGCGCTTGAACGAACGTCACTATGGTGG
Source organism: Lactococcus muris (assembly GCF_042849115.1). Classification (NCBI taxonomy): domain Bacteria; kingdom Bacillati; phylum Bacillota; class Bacilli; order Lactobacillales; family Streptococcaceae; genus Lactococcus; species Lactococcus muris. The sequence goes on from NZ_BAAFQO010000021.1 coordinate 8,919, forward strand.
CTTGACTGGCTTGAATAAGGCTGACGCTGCTGCTAAGCATGGTGATGAACAAGTTCATATCTGGCGTCGTTCATATGATGTTTTGCCACCAGCAATGCCGCATGATGACGAATATTCAGCACATGCTGACCGCCGTTATGCTAACCTTGAAGACAGTCTCATCCCTGATGCTGAAAACCTCAAAGTTACACTTGAACGTGCACTGCCATTCTGGGAAGATCAAATTGCTCCAGCCCTGAAAGATGGCAAGAACGTATTTGTTGGTGCACATGGTAACTCTATTCGTGCCTTAGTCAAACATATCAAACAACTCTCAGATGAGGAAATTATGGATGTCGAAATCCCTAACTTCCCACCACTTGTTTTTGAATTTGACGATAATTTGAACCTTGTTAAAGAGTACTATCTTGCACCAAAACAAGCATAAGTAACACGATAAAATCTGCCTTTGGCGGTTTTTTTCTTTTCTTCAAAAAATGTAAGGTAAAATACAGTTTAATATGATAAAATGTGTAGGTATGAAAATGACAAGTGAAAATTAGGATAGGTCCCATGTCTGAGAAAAGAAAAACACGAAACGAATTAAGCGGAAAAAAAGATAAAACACGGAAAGTATTGAAAAACCCAACCATGTTGGCATCAGGACGAGTAAAACTCCTCTTTTTTGTCATCACGGTTCTCTTTTTAGTTCTCATTGGCAAGCTTTACCATATGCAAGTTATGAACCAAAGCTTTTATGAGAGTAAGCAGTCTGGTGGAGCGGGCTCTTTACAGATAGTTCAGGGATCGCCACGAGGAAATATCTATGATGCGAAGGGAGTTCCCTTAGCAACAACGGAGCCGGTGGAAGCTATCGAGTATACACGCGGTCAGAACACTACAGCAGATGATATGCGTAAGATTGCTGACCGTTTAGTAGGCATCTTATCCTTGGACAATGATTTTGAACAGATAACTGAACGTGATAAAAAAGACTATTTCCTAGCTGATGCTGGTAACTTGAATAAAATCAATGCGCAGCTAACAAAGGAAGAAAAAACGGATAAAAGAGGAAATTTACTTACTGGTTCAGAGCTTTACAATGTTCAACTTAGCAAAGTGACTGCTGAGGATATAAATTTTAATGAACAGCAGATGTTTGCAGTTAAGCTCTTTAAAGAGATGAATGGTACTGCAGTTTTTAACACGACAGTTATTACCACAGGTAATCTTACTGCGGAACAACAGGCCTACATCGGTGAGCATGAAGGAGAACTTCAAGGGGTTTCTGTGGGGAACAGCTGGAACCGAAAATATGCAGATACAGTTCTTAAGCCACTTTTAGGTACAGTGACCACTCAGAAACAAGGAATTCCATCAAACTTGCTGGATGAGTATCTTAAAGAAGGCTTCCAACGCAACGACCGTGTAGGAACAGCTTTTTTAGAGAAAGGCTACGAGAAGTATTTACAAGGTACTCCTAAGATAAGCAAGGTAGTTACGGATAAGCAAGGGAATGTTACAGGAACAGAGGTAGAACAAAAAGGAAGTAAAGGGGACAACCTCAAGCTTACCATTGATTTGCAATTTCAAAATGCTGTGGATAAGATTTTAGAAGAACAGGTCAATGCTATGATTGCCGACGGCTTCGGAACTTATTCGCAAGGGGCTTACGCTGTTGTGCTGGACTCTAAGACAGGTGCTGTTTTGGCTTTGTCAGGACTTAAGCGTGATGAAACGACAGGGGCTCTTCAAAAAGATACAAATGGCACTTTCCAGTCTGCATTTGTACCAGGGTCAGTAGTGAAGCCAGCCACTCTAACAGCGGGATGGAATGCAAACGTGATAGCCAATAACCAGATGCTTTATGATATGCCTATCCAGTTGGCAGGTTCAAGTGCGATTACATCCTGGTTTACCAATGGCAGTCTCCCTATCAATGCTGTTCAAGCTCTAGAATATTCATCAAACACATACATGGTTCAAATTGCCCTCAAGATGCTGGGACAGCCTTATGTTCCTAATATGTCTGTGGATGATTCTAATAGTGTTGAGGCATTTAAGAAATTGCGCGAAACTTTTGCCTCTTATGGCTTAGGGACGTCAACTGGTTTTGATATTCCAGGTGAAGAAATAGGGTATTTGCCAGATGCAAATAAGACAAATGTCTCTAATCTGCTCATGGAATCTTTTGGACAGTTTGATACCTATACCCCTCTCCAGCTTGCAACATATGGTATGACTTTGGCGAACAATGGGGAGCGTCTGTCCCCTCATATTGTAGATGGAATCTATGAAACTGATTCTCAAGGGGGAATGGGTAATCTTGTTAAAAATATAACCCCAAAAATTATGGATAAAGTCAATATCACGCCAGAAAACATGGATGTCCTGCATTACGGAATGTATAAAGTAGTGCATGGGAACGAATTTGTTAACGGTCAGATTGGTGCAACGGGTTACTACATGCGTCCGTCACAAGGTGCTGAAGTTTCGATTTCTGCGAAAACAGGGACTGCCGAAGTACCTTATAAAGCACCAGATGGGACAACGATTCCAGTAACGGTTAATAATGTTGTTGCTTTTGCACCGACTGAAAACCCACAAATTTCCATCGGTGTTATGGTGCCACAAACAACTGTTAAAGAAGGAGGCGTAACCTCTAAGATAGGGCAAAATATCACACGTGAGATTACAAATCTCTATAATTCAATGTACCACTTCAAATAGAAAAATAAAAACTCTCAGTTTGTCATCAAGCTGAGAGTTTTATTGATTTAAGCCTTTTTACATAGGAAATAAGTATAGCGAATTAAAACATAGCTGACTGCTAAAAAGGCTATGAAAAGCTCAATTGTAGCTAAAGGCGTTAAGAGAAAGTTTAAGTCAGGATAGTTTTTGCTTAACAAACTAACCGCAGTCGCCGAGATAACCAGAGGAAATGTGAAAGCTGCATAACTAGGATAAAAAGGCAACCGTAATAAAGGAATGATGAGCACAACGGTAATGAGGTAGATGAATTGCGACAGCACAAACAAGCTAAAAACAAAGAGAGTAGACTTGTGATCCATCACAGTCAAGTAAGCTGCTAGACAAAGAGAACCAGGAGCTGTAAGTATGGTAATGAGCGGAAGGGTGGATTCGTGCATTTTCTTGAAAATGAATATGCGGTGCCCAATGATTGGAAGCAATATAAAATAGAAGAGGAGTGCAGGCCATAGTACAATACGACCAATTTCTAAGTTAAAAGCTGTTGCGGTATTTGGGATAACACCAAGACCAACAAAGGTAATGAACCAGCTGGGATAAACATGGTGCATTCCGACTTTTTGAGGAATAATATGAAGAGCGATAAAGTATGCCATTAACACGAAATGAAGGAGAACCGCAATCAACCAGATAAGATAAACAAGAGGGGAGTGTGGAAAAACTCTGTTGAGAAAGACACAAATGACCATCCAAGCCATTGTAAAAGTCGGAGAAACTGAACCGATGATAGGGTCTTTGAGTGACTCTATAAGATGACGCATGGTGAATATAAGTTTCATAAGTATCAAGGTCATAAAAAAGAGACCAGCCAGATCAAAAAAGTTACCTAAGACAGGGTATCCCTTGGAGTAGAGAAGATTACCCAAAGATACCATACCTAAGATTAAACCACAAATGGGAATAGGAATTTTTTTCAAAAAATCTAAAAATACTTGTTTCATAAAGAACTCCTAAAAGATTGATTTGAGTATGAACTGTGGAGGTAACTTCCTGCAGTTCATTTACTATCTTAAGTATAAAACACTTGATTTAATTTGTAAAATGAATTATTGTAATTATAAGGATAGAAAAAAATAATAAAAATTCTGAAGGAGGACAGCTATGTTTTCACTACTTGAAACATTCATTGCCATATATGAGACAAGAAGTTTTACCAAAGCAGGGCAATATTTGTTTATTTCACAGCCCACAGTGACTGTACGGATAAAGAAATTAGAAGAAGAACTAGGGAATTCCCTCTTCATTCGAGGGAAAAATCGCGAAGTGATTCCGACAGAGGCGGCTAAACTTCTGTATAGCAAAGCTGTCAAGTATGTGCAGGATTGGGAGCAGCTGCAGTCGGAGCTCAACCAGAAAAGTCTAACAAAAAAACCTTTCAAAATAGGGCTCTCGCAAAGTGCAGCGATCGGTATTATGCCCAAGTTATATCCAAAACTGATGCCATATTTGGATCAGATAGACTTGAAAATATCTATGTATGATTCGGAAGAAGTTTTCAACCTAGTAGAGGACCATGAGCTGCATTTTGGTATTATTGAAAAAACTTTAGCCAGTGAGCAAGTAGAGACTTTTCCTCTGTTTAAAGACGAGCTTGTGTTAGCAGGAGATTTGAGTAGTGAAACGTTTTTTACAAGAGAAGTTGGTTCAGGTGTTGGGCATTATATTAAAAAATATCTTCAAGAAGAAAATTTCGAGCCGCGCCATCTGGTGAGAATGAACAATAATGACATGATTATTGCCCATGTCCAAGCGGGATTGGGTGTTTCTCTGATTTCAAAACGCTTTGTTTCAGAAGGGCTACCTTATCAGAGTTTGGGCAGCAAATATCATCGGACATTTTTAGGACTTACTTATGCAGAAGAAAAAGACCCTCTGATGCTTGAAATCATCCAGAACATAAGAGCGTCTATTGATTATTGAGGCACGTCGTAAGCCATTGGCCGATACTATGATAGACCTCCTCGTATTCATCTTCAAAGAGGATTTCATGTCTCAGTCTAGGAAAAAGTTGAAGGTCTAGGTGGCGGAATTCTGCTTTTTTCAGTTCTTGATATACTTTTTGAGGGCCTTTTCCAAAGTTCCCCACAGGATCATCTGTGCCGCTTAAGATTAAGATTGGCAAGTCAGTAGGCATATTTCTCATCCAGTTTTTTTGGTTGGCTCTTTTGACGAGAGAAAAAAGTGTGACAAAACCGTTGTGTGTGAAAGTAAAGCCTAATAAAGGATTGCTTTCATAGCTGGCTACATTTTCTTGATTTTTAGAAAGCCAATTAAAATTTCCCTTTTCGGGGAATTTTTTACTGTAGTTACCGAAAGCAAGTTTATCGATGGTATTGGCAACAGTTTTAGCTCTTTTTTGACTGATTTTTTCTATAAATGGTAAAAGAAAATTCAAGTGTTTAGGGCTGGTTCCAGTACCCATAAAAATCGCCCCCTGAATGTCAACGGGATAGTCCTGAAGAAAGTTACGTAAGGCAAAAGAGCCCATACTGTGTCCCATCATAAAATAAGGTAACTCTGGGTATTTTTGCTGTGCCCAGTTTTTTACCAAATGAATATCGGTAATAACATTTTTTAAGCCCTCTTCACCAAAATAACCATAAACTGGCTCTTGTTTATTTATAGAATACCCATGGCCTAAATGGTCATGACCGACAACAGCAAAACCGATGCTATTGAGATAAAGTGCAAAATCATTGTAGCGCTCGATATGTTCTGCCATGCCGTGGATGAGTTGGATAACTGCTTTGGGTTTTTCGAGTGACCAATGGAGCAGATTAAGTTCAGTTTGCTTATCACTTGATATTAATGTACATTGTTCAATCATAGATGTGGCTCTCTTTCCAGTAGATATGTATCAGATTTCAAGTTTATTATAACAAAAAGTGAAGACTGCTTTGAGAGTATTTCTTTATATTTAAAATGTACAGAAAACTAAGTTGTGTTATAATACTCAATGCCCCTATCTCGCTAAATAAGAGTAATCCATCGCTTTCCTCATAAAGTGTTGCCATTTTTGTCCTGTTGCAGAGTGATTGATAATTTTCATAGAGAGAGGTGTGGTATAATAGTTATAACTTTATCTTACTAGAAGAAAGAAAGGAAAACATGGTTTATTATCCAGAACCAATCGCTAAACTTATAGAAAGCTTTAGCAAGCTGCCCGGTATTGGGCAAAAAACAGCGACACGTCTGGCCTTTCATACGATTGGAATGGATGATCAAGACGTCAATGAATTTGCCCGAAACCTTATATCAGCAAAGCGTGATTTACGCTTTTGCTCAATCTGTGGTAACTTAACAGAAAGTGATCCCTGTGCTATTTGTGAAGACGCTCTTCGTGATCGGACAACGATACTGGTTGTAGAAGAGAGCAAGGATGTTTTGGCCATGGAAAAAATCCGTGAGTACAGAGGACTTTATCATGTCTTGCATGGGACGATTAGCCCGATGAACGGCATCGGACCTGATGAAATTAATGTCAAGAGTCTCTTGACAAGGCTCATGGGCGACAGCCAAATAGAGGAAGTTATCCTTGCTACTAACGCTACATCTGATGGTGAGGCTACAGCTATGTACCTCTCCCGTATGATTAAACCTGCGGGAATCAAGGTGACACGTTTAGCACGTGGTCTTGCCGTGGGATCAGATATTGAGTATGCTGATGAGGTTACATTATCAAAAGCAGTTGAAAATCGTATGGAAATTTAAGTGGAGAAAATTATGTCAAAAGAAACATTGATTTTGTTATATGGCGGTCGCAGTGCAGAACGAGAAGTATCGGTTCTTTCAGCTGAAAGTGTGATGCGTGCAGTTAATTATGATAAGTTTGTAGTCAAGACTTACTTTATCAGTCAAGCTGGTGATTTTATCAAAACACAGGAATTCACTGAAACACCTGCCGAAAATGAAAAATTAATGACTAATGGAACAATCAAGATAGAGCAAAAAGTTGCTCCATCTGATATTTATGAAGAAGATGCAGTTGTTTTTCCTGTCCTACATGGACCTATGGGCGAAGATGGCTCAATTCAAGGCTTCTTGGAAATTCTGCGCCTTGCTTATGTGGGGCCAAATATCCTGTCAGCCAGTGCGACCATGGATAAGCTATTGGCCAAGCATGTTTTTTCTGCAGTGGACATACCACAAGTGCCTTATGTTGCAGCCTATGCGGATGAAAACCAAGCCAAAATTCATGCAGAAGTTCAAGAAAAACTGACTTTCCCAGTTTTTGTTAAGCCAGCTAACATGGGCTCAAGTGTCGGTATTTCTAAAGTAAGTAGCCTAGAGGAGTTGGAAGCAGGTCTAGCAGAAGCCTACAAATATGACAGTCGTGTCCTTGTTGAACAGGGAGTTGTGGCGCGTGAAATAGAGTGTGCAGTACTGGGCAATGGTGGGAAGGTCCGCTCGACTCTTCCAGGTGAGGTTGTTAAGGACGTGGATTTTTACGACTACCGTTCAAAATATATTGACAATAAGATTGAAATGGCGATTCCCGCCGATATTCCAAATGAGATAGCGGAAAAAATACGCGATTATGCTGAAAAGGCTTATCAAGCGATGAACGGTGCTGGTTTATCACGCTGTGATTTCTTCTATGATGAAAAGGGCAACATTTATCTCAATGAAGTTAATGCAATACCAGGGTTCACACAATGGTCAATGTATCCTTTGCTCTGGGAAAATATGGGCTTGTCATACAGTGAGCTGATTGAAGAATTAGTTTCCCTTGCTCAAGAAGCTTTTAAAAATCGCGAAAGCCATCTTCTATGAGTAGAAAAGTTTATAGCAGAGCCTATCAGAAACTTAAAGAAACTTCTTTAGGTTTTTTTGGATAAGATTTTTATTTTTAATGAACTATAGAGGGGAACATATTAAAGGGAGGGGGAGATATTCTGATGGAAACAACTTATGACAGTAAGATCAAAAACAGACTAAAGAGAGCAGACGGTCAGCTACAGGGGGTTCTACGCATGGTAGAAGAAGGGAAAGACTGTGAGGCAGTAGTAACACAGCTCAAAGCAGTTCGCTCTAGTCTCGATAGCTTGATAGGACTTATCGTTGCTGAAAATTTACAAACCTGTCTTCTATCACTAGAAGAAACTGATGAAAAAGAGCGTGAGAGAAAAATAAATCAGGCGATTAAAATGGTTATTAAAAAGTAAGTGCTGGAGAGAGGCACTTTTTCTGGCACAATGGGCACTTTTCAGCCCTCATAAAGCACTGGTTTGAAATGCAATCCTGTAGCATTTGTTTCAGCTTTCTATTCGACAAAAAACCTCTTTGCTGAGTCCTATCGCCATCATCAATCAATGAAATAGGAACAAAAGTCTAAATTTATCCAAAGTTAGTCAGGACATGAAATGAAAACGCTCACTAGCGGCAAACTCTTATACTGAGAACGCGCGTTTTTTCTGTTTTTAAGACATTTATCTTAGCCTCTGGTATAATGGAACTATGAAGCTTACATTACACGAAATTGCCCGCGTTGTCGGTGCGACAAACAACTGGTCAGAACTGGCAGATACAGAAGTTCACAATATTGAATTTGATAGCCGTGAAGTCAAAGAAGGTGATCTTTTCTTGCCCCTTAAAGGGACAAGAGATGGTCACGCATTCATTGAAACAGCTTTTGCACAAGGTGCGATTGCGACATTTTCAGAAAAAGATATTCAAGCCCCACATTTACGTGTCAAGGACTGCTTGACTGCTTTTCAAAGATTAGCCCAGTATTATCTAGAAAAAATGGCGGTTGAAGTAATTGCTGTCACAGGGTCAAATGGTAAAACAACTACAAAGGACATGATTCAGGCGGTACTTTCTGAAAAATATAAGACCTATAAGACACAGGGGAATTATAACAACGAGATAGGCATGCCTTACACCATCTTACACATGCCGGATGATACTGAAAAAATTGTTCTGGAAATGGGGATGGATCGCCTTGGCGATATTGATTTTCTCTCAAAAATAGCCAAGCCTAAGATAGCAATCGTAACTCTCATCGGCGAGTCTCATCTAGAATTTTTCGGAACACGTGACAAAATTGCGGAGGGGAAATTGGGCATCAAGTCAGGCTTACGACCAGAGGGTGAACTTATTGTCCCAGCAGATAAAATTATCAATAAATATTTGCCAGCAGATACAAAAATTACGCGTTTTGGTCCAGATGAAGGTATTTTTGTGACGCAACTCATCGAACATAAGAACATGCTCAGTTTCACTACAAATTTCTTGAACAGGGAGATTACTATTCCTGTTCCAGGAAAATTTAATGCGACCAATGCGATGCTTGCTGCCTATGTGGGAACCTTATTTGACATTGAAGAAGATAAGATTGCACATGCGCTTTCCAGCGTGACATTGACTCGAAACCGCACAGAGTGGAAGAAAGCAAGCAATGGTGCCGATATCCTCAGTGATGTTTATAATGCTAATCCTACAGCCATGAAACTTATCTTAGAAACCTTTCAGGCAATACCTAAAAACGAGGGCGGACGTAAATTTGCGGTTCTTGCGGATATGCTTGAGCTAGGAGAGCAAGCACCAGAACTTCATGGGAACATTGCTCAATCCCTTGATTTTTCTGTCATGGATCATGTCTATCTATATGGTGAGTTAATGAAAAATCTTCTGGTGGAACTTCCACAAGATAGAGTTTCTTACTTTACAGATTTAACAAATCTTGCAGAAAATATTAAAGAAATTTTGGGTCCGCAAGATCAACTTCTCCTTAAAGGGTCCAACAGCATGAAATTAGGAACAATTGTTGAAGAATTACAAAAATAAGCATGTAAAATGCTTTTTTAATACTTGAAATAGGAAACAATGTTCGGAAATAGTCCATAAAAATTTTTAATGTCAAAAATTTACAAAAAATATGTAGAAAAGTCTTTACAATTTAGGTTGAATTAAGTATAATAGAGAACATAATAAATTTTCAGACAATACTAAACAAATAAGGTGTTGTCGAATAAATCAAATAGAAAGAGGATGTTACATGGATAATTGGAAAAAAGTATCATTAGGAACAGTTGCCCTAGCTTCGGTAGGGCTCCTAGCAGCTTGTGGAAATGGCGGGGGGGACTCAAAAGCAGCCAATCCCCAACTCTCAGTTCCTACAAACATTGCGACATTGGATTCAGGTTTGGCGACAGATGCGTATTCAAATCTCTTTATCGGAAATGTACAAGAAGGTTTGACACGTGTTGACGACAAAGGTGTTGCTCAAAACGCTTTGGCATCAGATATTAAAGTATCAGATGACGGTTTGACATACACGATTACTTTGCGTGACGGTCTTAAGTGGTCAAACGGTGATTCATTGACAGCAAAGGATTTCCTTTATTCATGGCAGCGTGCTGTAAACCCTGAAACAGGTTCACAATATGCTTACTTGTTGGGGAACATTAAAAATGCGAATGAAATCAACACAGGTAAGGTTAAAGACCTCAACGAGTTGGGCGTAAAAGTAAATGGTGACCATGAGCTTGTAGTTACATTGACACAACCAACGCCTTACTTTAAATTCCTTCTTGCTAATGGCGTTTACAAACCTGTAAACAAATCGGCAGTTGAAGAATTTGGTAAACAGTACGGGACTTCATCTGATAAAGTTGTTTATTCTGGACCATTCATGTTCAAGAAAGATGCAGGATGGACAGGAACAAACAACAGCTATTCACTTGTAAAAAACCCTGATTACTATGACAAAGATAATGTAAAATCAGAAGAAATCGACTACACTGTTCAATCAAATCCAAATACAGCTGTTCAGCTCTTTAAACAAGGTAAGCTAGACCAAGCAAGCTTGGGTACTATGGATTTGTATAATGCCAATAAAGGCTACAATGACGGTAAGGATCTTGTTGTTCTAAAAGAAGCAACAACTGCTTATCTTCAATATAATCAATCTGGTGGTGGTACAACAAGTCCAGAAGTAGCAAAAGCACTTCAAAATAAAAATATCCGCGAGGCACTTAACTTAGCAACTGACCGTAAAGCTATCGTTGATCAATTCATCCCAGCAGGTACAGTAGCACAAACCTTTACACCAGCAGGCATGTCAGTAACAGCAGATGGTAAAGACTTCGCTGAATTTGCCAAACAAGATTACAACTACGATGCTGCGAAAGCAAAAGAACTTTGGGAAAAAGGTTTGAAAGAAGTCGGTGTAACATCACTGAATCTCCAGTATACAACTGATGCTGATGCGCCAGTTTCAAAATCTATCGCTGATTTCTTGCAAGCTTCACTTTCTAAAACATTGCCAGGCTTGACACTTACTCAAAAAATCGTACCTTTCCAACAACGTTTGAAAGATTCGAAAAACCAAAACTTTGATGTGGTTCTCTCACTTTGGGGTGGTGACTATGCTGAACCATCAACATTCTTGCAACTCTTTGCAGATGGCTCAGGTTATAACGATGGTAAATTTGTAAATCCTGCTTACCAAGCGGCTTGGACAAAAGCATCAACAGTGCCAGTAGTATTGGACGATAAAGCTCGTGATCAAGCTTACAAAGATGCAGAAGCAGCGCTCTTTGATGAGTCAAGCATCAACCCAATGTACTTCCGTTCAACACCAGTTCTTCGTAACCCACACCTTAAAGGTTTGCAATTTAACTCAACAGGTTTGACTTACGATCTCAAAGGTGTTTACATCGAAAAATAGTAGGCACTAACATCAAACGAACAAGTAGGGCTTATTAGGCCTACTTTTCGTGTTTTTATTAAGGAATTATTATATGTTAGCTAAATATCTCGTAAAACGTATCTTATTGATGCTCTTGACATTATTTGTGGTTATTACGGCAACTTTCTTCCTGATGCAAGTTATGCCAGGAACACCTTTCAATAACCCCAAATTAACACCAGAACAAATTCAACAGTTGAATGCTGCATATGGTTTAGATAAACCGTTGATTGTCCAGTATTTTATCTACCTGCAAAATGCCTTCACAGGTAACTTTGGAACTTCATTTACCTTTGCGAATCAACCTGTGAGTACCATGATTGCCCAACGTTTACCTGTTTCGGCACAGCTTGGTTTTGAAGCACTCCTTATCGGTGTTGTTGCTGGAGTGTTCTTTGGTGTTGTTGCAGCACGTTTTAAAAACACTTGGATTGATGGTCTTTTGAGTATTATCTCAACAGTGTTCTTCTCTGTTCCTTCTTTCATCGTAGGTACTTTGCTCCTTCTTTACTTTGGTTACACTTGGCAGTTATTGCCTGTATCAGGTTGGGGGACATTTGCCCAAACAATATTGCCAGCGTTAGCCCTATCCTTTGCTCCAATGTCTCAGGTAATGAGCTTTGTCCGTGCCCAAATGATTGAATCACTTTCATCAGATTATATCTTGCTGGCTCGAGCTAAAGGTTTATCTGATCGTGAAGTGCTTTGGAAACATGCTATCCGTAACTCTTTGATTCCGATGCTGACACTCATAGGACCGATGAGTGCAGGACTTTTGACCGGATCAGTTTTGATTGAGACTATCTTCTCAATTCCAGGTATCGGTCAACAGTTTGTTCAGTCTATTCCTTCAAAGGATTTTCCTGTTATCATGGGGACAACAATCGTCTATGCTGTGATGTTGATGGCGATGATTTTAATCACAGATATTATTACAGCCTTTGTTGATCCACGTGTGCGTTTAGACTAGAAAGGAGGGGAGAAAATGGAAAATATTAACAGTAAATTTAAACTTGTAACACAGCGTGATTTTGAAGCGAGTGAAATGATTGCGAAACCTGCCCTCACTTTCTGGCAAGATGCTTGGCGCCGTTTCAAGAAAAATAAGGTGGCGATGGTAGCGATGATTCTCGTTGTTTGCACGCTCCTGTTCTCCGCAGTTTCGACAGTTTTGGTCCCTCAATCAGAGGCCAATCATTTTGATCCTAATGAGGTACAAATATATAAGAACTTGCCACCTAAACTCGGCAATCTAAATATTCCTGGGTGGAATGGTAATTTTGCAGCGCCAGGAAGTACGATTGCGGAAGACATGTATAAGGTGCAGAATGTCCCAGAAGGCAAATCATTTATCTTTGGTACAGATGCTCTGGGACGCTCAATCGCCAAACGTACAATCGTTGGTTTACGTATTTCTTTGATTATCGCCTTTGCCTCCATCGTCTTTGATGTGCTTATAGGGATTACTTATGGATTAATTTCAGGATGGGTTGGTGGAAAAGTTGATACAGTGATGCAACGTATCATCGAAATCATTAGCTCTATTCCAAGTTTAGTTATTGTAACCATGTTCGGACTTTTGCTGGGTCAAGGGATAATTTCAATTGTCTTAGCTATCGGTCTCTTTATCTGGACAGGAATCGCCCGGCAGGTAAGAAACATGACCTTGTCGCTGAAAGAACGGGAGTTTGTACTTGCAGCGAAAACTCTGGGTGCAAGCCCATTCAAGATTATGGTAAAACACCTTATTCCAAATATGCTGGGTGTTATTATCGTACAAATTATGTTCGATATTCCGTCAGTCATCTTCTTTGAAGCTGTTCTTTCTGCGATTAACTTAGGTGTTAAACCGCCAACAGCATCATTGGGTTCATTGATTTCTGACGGTATTCAAAGTTTGCAATTCTATCCATTCCAAGTTGCAGTACCTGCAGTAGTCTTGTCACTCTTGTCACTTGCCTTCTTCCTCTTTGGTTATGGCTTACGTGACGCTTTTGATCCAAAATCAGGCCAAGACTAAGAAATGAGGAAGTAAAATGACTGAAAAAGAAGAAAAAGTACTTGAAGTAAAAAATCTGCATGTCAATTTCAAAACATATGCTGGAAAGGTGAAAGCCATCCGTGATGTTTCCTTTGACTTAAAAAAAGGTGAAACCTTAGCTATCGTTGGGGAATCAGGTTCTGGTAAATCTGTAACAACCAAAACCTTGATGGGACTAAATGCAGCCAATGCCGAAATTCCTGAAGGCGAAATCCTTTTTAAGGGTCGTAATCTGCTTGACATCAAAGAAGAAGATTGGCAAAAAATCCGAGGCAATGAGATTTCAATGATTTTCCAAGATCCGATGACTTCATTGGACCCAACCATGCGTATCGGAAATCAAATTGCGGAACCTTTAATTAAGCATAAAGGGATGAAGAAAAAAGATGCTTTGGCAAAAGCTTTGGAGCTGATGAAAGCGGTAGGGATTCCCCAAAGTGAGCAGCACATCAACGACTACCCGCACCAATGGTCGGGTGGGATGCGTCAACGTGCGGTAATCGCTATTGCTCTTGCTGCTGATCCAGAAATTCTTATTGCAGATGAGCCAACAACCGCCTTGGATGTAACGATTCAAGCACAGATTATGCACATGATGGCAGAGCTGCAACAGCGTATTGAATCCTCAATCATCTTTATCACTCATGATTTGGGTGTTGTTGCAGGTTTTGCTGACCGTGTTGCCGTTATGTATGCCGGGGAGATTGTGGAATACGGGACTGTGGAAGAAATTTTCTACAACCCACAACATCCTTATACATGGGGTCTCTTAGACTCAATGCCAACTGTTGACACAGATGTTGAGCGACTTGTATCAATTCCAGGAACGCCTCCAGATCTGCTCCATCCGCCAAAAGGCGATGCCTTTGCTGTCCGTAACCAGTATGCTTTGGAAATTGACTTTGAAGAAGCACCGCCATACTTTGAAATTTCACCTACACATCAAGTGAAATCATGGCTTTTAGATGAGCGTTCACCAAAGGTAACACCATCTGAAAATATCCAACAGCGTTGGGCGCGTTGGGAAGAAATGAAAATGAAGGGAAATGCTGAATAATGACTGAAGAAAGAAAAAAACTTGTCGAATTCAAGGGTGTTGACCTAGTTTTCAACAAGGGTAAAAAGAATGTCAATAAAGCCATCAACGACGTTTCTTTTCACATCTATGAGGGGGAAACATTCGGTCTTGTAGGTGAATCAGGTTCTGGTAAAACAACAATTGGTCGTGCAATTCTAAAGCTTTATGACATTCATAAAGGTGAAATTCATTTCAATGGTAAGGATGTTAGCAAGATTAAGGGAACTGAGCTGAAAAAATTCCGCGAAAAGGTACAGATGATTTTCCAAGATCCGCAAGCCTCATTGAATGGCAGAATGCGTGTTAAGGATATCATTGCTGAAGGGATTGACGTTAATGGGTTAGCTAAAACCCCAGAAGAACGCACAGAAAAAGTTAAAGAATTGCTCCAATTGGTAGGGCTTAATCAAGATCATATGACACGTTATCCTCATGAGTTTTCTGGTGGACAACGTCAACGTATCGGTATTGCCCGCGCTTTGGCAGTGAATCCTAAATTTATTGTAGCTGATGAGCCAATTTCGGCATTGGACGTCTCTATTCAAGCTCAGGTCGTCAACTTGATGCGTGATATCCAAGAAAAAGAGGGCTTAACCTATCTTTTTATCGCCCATGACTTATCAATGGTTAAATATATTTCGGATCGTATCGGTGTCATGCACTGGGGGAAAATTCTTGAAGTGGGGACCTCAGACCAAGTGTATAACCATGCTCTACACCCTTACACAAAATCATTATTGAGTGCGATTCCTGCACCAGATCCAATCTCAGAGCGTAGTCGTGTGCCACAGTCTTACGATCCAACAGCTGAGCTGGATGGACAGCCACGTGAGCTTCGTGAAATCACTCCAGGGCACTTCGTTTTGTCAACTGAAGAAGAAGCTGCTGAATACAAAAAAATTGCAACAGCTTAAGAAATAAACTGCACCACAAATGGTGTGGTTTTTTAGATAGAGCTGGGAAAATAGTGAAGCTATACTGTTTTACTTTTGAAATTTCTATAAATGATATAAAATGAAGTTAAGGATTTATAGTTTATTTTGAAAATTTTTTATGGCAAGAGGAGGGGAAGCAATGGATTTTTTTAAAGAAATTATAAGTAACCAAATACTGCTAACGGCTCTAGTGGGATGGTTTGCTGCACAAATAATTAAAATTATCGTTGATGTATTTCGTTATAAAAAGCTGGATTGGAGTTTACTTTTTGCGACAGGAGGTATGCCGAGTTCCCACAGTGCTCTAGTTGTTTCAATGACGACAGCAACGGGATTATCGCAAGGGTTTGACTCGCCTGTTTTTGCTGTGGCAACAGTTTTTGCCTTTGTGGTGATGTATGATGCGCAAGGGATTCGACGTCAAGCAGGAACGCATGCTTATATCTTGAATATCATTATCAAAACGATTGAGAGCCCCAAGATCAATGCAGAAAAAGCGCTGAAGGAATTACTGGGGCATACACCAGTACAGGTGCTTGGCGGTGCTATTTTAGGAATCCTTGTTGCACTTTTGATGAATTGAAGCAGGCTGTACTGTTATTGTACATAGGATAACACGCTATCAGAGTCGTATAAGCTATTTCTCATCAAGTTTTCTCTTGAATATTAATATATAAATACACATACAAAACAAAGAGTTGCATCAAAATCATGCAGCTCTTTATTTTATAGATACACTTTTTATTGCTTGGTGAACGCTTCTTACTAATTTCATGCGAGCCATTATTCCGTAAGGCTACACGCTTTTGAATTTCGCAAAAGATTATACATGGGTAAGATATATTTTACATGAATAAGCATCAATCTATAATACTAGATTAAATCTTTGCTGAACAGGGATTTTTAACTCTTGTAACTGCCAGCTAAAAGTATGATAATAGCAGTGGAAATACCTTTTTTAGAGAAGGAAATTTTATGGAAAAGAAAAAAGGAATTATACTTGCTGTTGCTACAGTTACATTTTCAACCATAGGATTTGCAAATTTAACAGTCACAAAAACATCTGCAGACGAAGTGAAAAGTAGTCAAACTTCTTCTGTTCAAGATTTAGGTCAATTTGATAAATTTATTGAAGTATATAACAATAAATTTATTGTTAAAGATAGTGACGGAAAAATACCAAATACTACTTTATCCGAAATTAATAAGGTAGTATCTGATACAAATAAATATATTCAAGATAATAATTTAACGATTAATCCTTCAACTAAAATGGCCCTACAATGTGTGTCTTTTGATAATACAAACTCCTTAGCTCGTTCTTATGGGACAATGGTCTACTTGCAATCCGGTGGAACAGTGTACGAGTTGGTCTAGATAAAGGACTAACAAATGATATTCTCCACGGTGGGGTTGCAGGAGCAGGCTTTTATCTCGGATTTTTAGCTGGTGGACCTGCGGCAGGAGCAGCTGTTGTTATTGCTACCGTGATAGTTGATAGACATTTGTATACCAAATCAGGTTGGTGGTTTGACTATAATGTATATCTGAGACGTGTCACTAACTTTGGAAGGCAATAAAATAATTAAAAGGATAGTTATGAATAAATCATCGACCATCAAAGCATTACTCATGATAACGTTTATTATAATTACAGTTATCGTATTTCGACATATAACATTTTTATCTGAAATTTGGAATACAGTGTTTCTAACCCTTTTTATCCTTGTAGAGTACTTCTTTGTAAATAAAATCGTTGATAAAATTGCTCCATAAACCATTAAAATATTTTCATCATATCTGACTCTCTCATCTATAGGTATTAATACATTGTCAAATTCTCTCCTAATTACCTTAAAACCGTCTGTTGAAAACGGAAATATTTTTTTATTCTTTATCTTTCCAGTTGTACGCGTTTTGTACTCTGATGGATACGTTGATAAAAAAAGTAGATACAAAAGAACAAAAAAACTCAAGATATTTTAAACTATGAGCTAATTGTTTATTAATTCTGTTGCAAAGACTATCTTTTTTCCTCTATTTTTACAATAAAATAGACTTGGCGGAAAACTTAGTAATAAATCTGGATCTAGTAAGATAAAAATTATAGGAGAAAAAACATGGAAGATGCAAAATTTTTAAATGCTGCTGGTCCAATATGTACTCCTATTTGGCTTCAGTGTACACTACAAGACCAAATACGTAATCCTACCTAGTAATAGTATACGCTTTTATCTACAAATTAGATATCTTTTAATTACCTGCATTTGTAGAGGAGAAAAATGGACTCAGAAATAAATAATTAAGATTGGAGTAAGGTTTATGAAAAGAATAAATTTGAAGAAAATTGTTTCAATTATTGCTGGAGCGTTGTTAATGGTTTCCGTAGTGATACCCGCAGTTGGAAAAGCTGGAACAAGAACAACAAGTTGTTATAAAGGCTCAGCACTGATGTGGAGTAATGATTACGTAACATTTTCTTATAATGGTAAATCAGTTACTAGCTCTTATGCATATCAAGATGGAGGGGCTATCTTCCCGCTTACCATGTCACTCAAAGGAATTAAGATGGTATCAAAAACCACAACTCAAAGATCTTATCAAGGGCGCTACTTAGGTGGTGGTGGCATCCCGATTCCGTGGGGGAATGCTAACTTAATTAGTCAAACGAAAACAATGCAAACTTGGGTTTGTTCCAATGCTTCATGGACTGCAAATTGGGTAGGTTAATTGAAAAAATATGGAGCCAGAGGGAGACTATTTGTTTTCTTTTGGCTCTTCTTTAAGGAAAAAACATGGAAAATGTAAAGATAGAAGAACTTTATAAGCAATTTTCTGAAAAAATAATATTTGAAAATGCAAACGCCACTTTTGAAAGTGGGAAAATTTCATTTTTGATGGCTCCAAATGGTTTTGGGAAAACAACTTTGATCAAACTACTTTCAGGACTACAGAAAGAAGATAGTGGAAGAATAAAGAATCTCCACATACATCAAGACAGTTTTACATTATATGATGATTTATCTTTGTATGGTAATTTATCTGGGTATAAAAACATAGAAATTTTTACAAAATTTAAATACTCTAAAGAGGAAATTGATGCAGTAGCTATAAGGTATTTACCAAGCTCGAGACTAAAAAAGAAGATTTCCCTTATTATTTGGGAATTGCTTACGCCCAAGTTATCCATGATGGATGAGATTACGAATGGTTTGGATTACCAAGCCTTAGCTGATTTAAAAAAGGTATTGAGCGAGGCGAAGACAGATAAAATTATTTTATTAACAGGTCATGATTTCAGCTTTTATGAGGACATAATTGATAATCTTTATGTTTTGAGCGATTATAAAATTATACAAGAAATGAAATGGAAGGACTATGGAGTAAAGGGAACATATGAAAAATACTTTGCGCCAAGAAATTAGCTATTTAATGAGTTCTAAAACTTTATTAGTAGGGGCTTTATTGTTAATGCTTCTTCTTATTTTTGGAGCCTTCCAAGCAAAGATAACACAAACGAGTAGTGTTATGCAGTTTAAAGAAACTCAGAAGGTGTATAACAGCGAGCAGGAATTTGAAAATGATTTACATAAACCTTATTCTTTGAGTCAGTCTACAAATGGTCAAGATCAAGTGGATACTTCTATTGAAAATTCAGCGAGGTATAGTTATGAAAGTCTGATGATATCGAATAATCAGATGAGTTTGCTTGGATTTCCGAAATTCTTTCTTAAGTATTCTGGACTAATATTTTTACCAATAATTTCTGGATTTTTAGGTATTTTTGTCGCAACTTATGACTATAAAAGTGCTACTTATAAGAGAAAATTGAACCATAATTCATGGCAAGAGATTTTGGTGGGGAAATACCTTGTCATAATAAGTGTTTTATTTATTGCTTTAGTTTTTACCACTTTAATTTCACTTGTTATAGGTGGTTTATCTGTTCATTTTATTGAGAGTATAGATGTTTCAAAATACGGTTCAATTTTTGAGGTCCACAATTCACTCCTTGATTTAGCTGCCCTAGGATTAACTGTTTTCCTCATGGATGTCATTACTGCGGTTATTTGGTTTACTTTATCTCTAATTATAAAGAGTAGTGTTATAAGCATTGTTTTATTCTTACTTTATGATTTAGTATTACCTAATTTTGGGAAATATGATTTTAAAAATGGAATGATGAATGTCTTTTCAAATGTTGGAAAAGATGTCATTACTCAGCCAGTACCTCTGCTGCAAATACCTTTTTTAGAAGCATGGGGAATCTTAATAGTCCATGTTCTACTTGCTTTAGGAATTGGGTGGGGGATTTTTTATAAAAAAACGCGATTCACTCTTTGAAAAAATTCCCCAAGGAAGATAAGCGAACAGTTGAAATCTTGTTGGCTGAGAATCATTTGAAGATAGAGATTGCATGAGAGAAAGAATCATAATATTTTAAACAGCAAAGAACGGGGACGAAAAGTAAATTTTTTCGCAATCAATTTTATAAATGGGATTTTCCATTTTTTATTTTGATGTTTTGCAGCATTCCTTGCTTATAGGAAAGAGTGATTCTCGGTCTCATAATTTTTATGCCTTGTCGGAGTCTCATGGAGGTCAACCTAGAGTCAAGACGATAATTCTGTTATAATTAAGAAGCATATAATTTGATAAGAATAGGTTTGAAAAATGAATAGAGCAGAAGAAATAAAAAAACGCCGTACCTTTGCCATCATCAGTCACCCGGATGCTGGTAAAACAACGATAACAGAACAACTCCTTAAATTTGGTGGAGCTATCCGAGAGGCCGGAACCGTTAAAGCACGTAAGACAGGTAACTTTGCTAAGTCTGACTGGATGGATATTGAAAAAGAACGGGGGATTTCCGTGACTTCATCTGTGATGCAGTTTGATTATGCTGGCAAGCGCGTGAATATCTTGGATACACCCGGGCACGAGGACTTCTCAGAAGATACTTACCGTACTCTGATGGCCGTTGATGCTGCCGTTATGGTTATTGATAGCGCCAAAGGTATCGAGGCCCAGACGAAAAAACTTTTCCAAGTTGTAAAACGCCGTGGTATCCCTGTATTTACCTTTATTAATAAATTGGACCGTGATGGGCGTGAGCCGCTTGACTTACTGAGCGAATTGGAAGATATCTTGGGAATCGCTTCTGTGCCAATGAACTGGCCAATCGGGATGGGGAAAAACTTCCAAGGGCTCTATGACTTCTACAACAAACGTATCGAAGTTTACCAGCCTGAAAACGGAGAACGTTTCATTGAGTTTGATGAAAACGGCGAGATTGATGCCAGCCATCCCTTGACAAATAACCCTTTCTACGCACAGGCTATGGAGGATGCAGAACTTTTACTCGATGCAGGTAATGAATTTGATGAGAAGAAAGTTCTTGCAGGTCAGCTCACGCCAGTGTTTTTCGGCTCGGCTTTAACAGACTTTGGCGTTGAAACTTTCCTGGATACTTTCTTGGCCTACGCGCCCGAGCCAAATGGCCACAAAACAGTAGAGGGTGAAATCATCGATCCCCTGCGCGAGGAGTTCTCGGGCTTTGTCTTCAAAATTCAAGCCAATATGGACATTCGCCACCGTGACCGTATCGCTTTTGTTCGTATCGTTTCTGGCGAATTTGAACGCGGGATGGGCGTGAAGCTCCTTCGTACAGGCAAACAGGTCAAGCTTTCAAATGTTACTCAGTTTATGGCAGAATCCCGTGAAAATGTTGAAAATGCTGTGGCAGGTGATATCATCGGGGTTTACGATACAGGAACTTACCAAGTCGGGGATACACTGACGACAGGTAAACTCAAAACGCCTTTTGAGCCCTTGCCAACCTTTACTCCGGAACTCTTTATGCGTGTGACTGCAAAAAATGTTATGAAGCAAAAATCATTTCAAAAGGGTATCGAACAGTTGGTACAAGAAGGTGCAATCCAGCTCTATAAAACCTACACGACAGGAGAAATCATGCTTGGTGCGGTTGGGCAGTTGCAGTTTGAAGTTTTCAAACATCGTATGGAGAATGAGTACAACTCAGAAATTATCATGACACCACTGGGAAGTAAAACAGTACGTTGGATTAAGCCAGAAGACTTGGATGAGAAGATGTCATCAAGTCGAAATATCTTGGCTAGAGACCGCTTTGATCATCCACTCTTCCTCTTTGAAAACGACTTTGCCATGCGCTGGTTCAAAGATAAATACCCCGATGTGGAATTGATGGAGCAGTTTTCTGTTTGAGACTTTTCCGGTTCTGTATAATCTGTGGTGGTAGATTAAAATCTACTGCCCTTTTTTTATACAAGAAAAGCCATAGTAATTCGCTAAAATGTAGTTACCACACAAACACTTTAGTTAGGATTCCTATGACTCATTCCGATTTTATCACATTGATGCTAGACTTGAAAGCCTCAGACCTCATTTTCCCTGAAGAAAACTACTTCCGACTTGGTTTTACAAAGCTGACAGGACATCATCAAGCACAAATCTT
>NZ_BAAFQO010000022.1:0-25047 GCF_042849115.1 Lactococcus muris
TTGAATCGACAGGTCTATACAAGAGGTCTCCCTCTCGCATATAGTCATTCTACTTTATTCAGTTTTCAATGGTCTATCATTCTCACAAGTCCCTCGCTTGCGACAACTATTATATTCTACCAAACTACTTACAAACTGTCAAGAATAAACTTTCCTTTTCCCCTTATTTTTTTATATGCATTCGGATATCCCCGCCGTTGTCACGTTTGTACGCTACTAAAAAAGACACCTCAGTGCCTTTTCTTATTTTTTAATCAAAACAAATCTTCAAAGAGACTTAATTGGTTATCCTCTGGCATTCCGTCAAGTATTCCCAGAGATTTCATATTATCAACAATGGCTTGAGATAGTCCTCCTCGTTTACGAAGCTCCATGATACTTAAAAATTCACCATCTCCCCGGGCTTCAACCAATTGTTTCGCAACGTTTTCGCCCAAGCTGTCCATCGTAACAAACGGTGGAATGAGTGTATCCCCATCAATAACAAATTCTGTGGCTTCACTACGATAAAGGTCAATCTTGCCAAATTTATACCCGCGTTCAAGCATCTCATTGCAGAGCTCTAAAGTTGTCAGCAAAGATACTTCAGTATTTGTCGCATCAAATCCTTTATCTCGAATTTCTTTCATCTTCGCCTTGACTGCATCCAATCCTGCACTCATGGTCGCTATATCAAATGTAGTGGCACGGATAGAAAACCAAGCACAATAGTACAGAATTGGTTTATGCACCTTGAAATAAGCAACACGAAGTGCCATCATAATGTAGGCTGCCGCATGGGCTTTTGGAAACATGTACTTGATTTTCGAGCAAGATTCGATATACCAATCTGGTACACCATGCTCTCGCATTGCTTTAATATATGTTTCGCGTTCTTCTGCTCCAATTTTACTCCACATTCCTTTGCGGACACGCTCCATAATGTTGAAAGCCATGGACTCCTCTAAGCCCGAGTGAATCAGATAAACCATGATATCATCGCGACATCCAATCACACTGGATAGATCAGCAATCCCCGAACGAATCAACTCTTGAGCATTCCCTGCCCATACGTCCGTACCATGTGAAAGACCAGAAATCTGTAATAAATCAGCAAAAGATTTTGGCTTAGCTTCAGCAATCATATTCATGGAGGTAAAAGTTCCCATTTCAGGGATACCTAAAGTTCCCAACTTAGCCCCAAGTTGTTCCTCAGTAATTCCCAGTGACTCAGTTCCTGTAAATAGCTTCATCACTTCTTTATCATCCATTGGAATATCTTGTGGAACAATCCCTGATAAACTTTGAAGTTTTCGAATCATCGTAGGATCATCGTGCCCAAGAATATCTAATTTTAAGATGTTATCATGAATAGCATGAAAGTCAAAGTGTGTCGTCTGCCACTCTGCTCGCGTGTCATCTGCAGGATATTGAACCGGTGTAAAGTCATAAACATCCATATAATTAGGGATTACAATGATTCCTCCTGGATGCTGTCCTGTTGTTCGTTTTACCCCCGTCGAGGTCATCGCCAGTCGATCAATTTCAGCATTGCTATAAAACTGATTATAATCTCGCTCATAGCCCTTGACAAAACCAAAAGCTGTTTTTTCAGCAACTGTACCAATCGTTCCGGCCCGGAAAGCATAGTCTTCTCCAAAAATCTCTCGAACATCTAAGTGAGCCAAAGGTTGGTCATCACCTGAAAAGTTCAAATCAATATCGGGAACCTTGTCTCCTTTGAACCCCAGAAAGGTTTCAAAAGGAATATCATGGCCATCCTTCACTAATTTATGCTTACATTTTGGACAATTCTTATCCGGCATATCGTAACCTGAACCATAGCTGCCGTCATCGTAGCATTCAAAATACTGACATTCTGGACAGCGATAATGCGGTGCAAGAGGATTAACCTCAGTGATTCCAATCATGGTTGCGACAAGTGAGGAACCGACAGAGCCTCGTGAACCCACTATATAGCCCCGCTCATTTGAACGACGCACAAGCTCTTGGGAAATAATATAGACTACTGAAAAGCCATTACCTATAATTGAGCGTAATTCTTTTTCTAAACGCGCATCAACAATGTCCGGCAAGGGATTTCCATACCATTCATGGGCCTTCTCATAAGTCAGACGGGTAATACGTTCCTCCGAACTTTCTCCTCCCTCAAATGTCATTTTTGGTGTATAGAGATCTTCCCTCACAGGAGTGAGCTCCTCAAACCGCTCTTCCATCTTTTGAGTATTTGTGATAACAATTTCACGCGCTATTTCCTCATCTAAAAAGCTAAACGCTTCCAGCATTTCATCTGTCGTACGGAAGTGAGCTTCTGGCAATGGTAGAGGTTTTGCATGTTCACCATGTCCTTGTGTCCAGTTTATTTCCGCCCCTTGCCCAAGTGAACGAACAATAATTTCACGATTGATTGCTTCTTCGGGGTTTATATAGTGTACATCTCCTGTTGCTAAAACAGGTTTCCCCAGCTTTTTCCCAAGTTTTATTAAGTCCTTGAGTGCTTGATGCAGTTCTTTTTCATTTTTGAAACTTCCACCAACGACAAGCGATTGATAAAGTGCCGGAGGCATTACTTCAATAAAATCATAGAACTTCGCAATTTCTAGAGCCTCTTCAAAAGTTTTATTTGTTATCGCTTCAAAAACTTCACCTGATTTGCAGGCTGATCCTACAATGATTCCTTCCCTGTGCTCCTGCAAAACAGAACGCGGAATACGTGGAACACCAGATAAATATTTAACATTTGAAAAGCTCACCAGCTTAAACAAGTTTTTCAAGCCGACTTGAGTTTGAGCATAAAGTGTTACGTGTTTTGGACGAACTTTCTTATAAGAATCTTCCGCAACCAGTTTGGCATTTAAATCTAGAAGTGATGTCCATCCGTGACGTTCACGCACTTCATTAAGAAAGACAAACAAAAGTCTTCCAGTAGCTTCCGCATCATAGTTAGCCATGTGGTGGTGCTCCAAGGCAATCTGGAATTTCTTCGTCAGTTGTCCCAAGCCAAAACGTTTCATCCAAGGATAAAGGTTGCGCGCAAATTCCAATGTATCAATTACCGGCTGTGTGATGATAGGCAAACCATTCCTCTGATAATTCATATTCATGAAGCCCACGTCAAATGTGGCATTATGAGCGACTAAGATGCTGCCTTCACAAAATTCTTGAAATGATTTTAAGACCTCATACAGTGGTTTAGCATTTTTCAAATGATCTTGCGTGATACCCGTTAACTCTGTCGTAAAATTACTGATGGGATAGCCAGGATTAATAAATTCATCAAACTCAGCAATGGGATTCCCCTTATGCATTTTGGTTCCAGCGATCTGAATCAGATCATTATGTACGGCTGACAAACCTGTTGTTTCCACGTCAAAGACGACATAAGTTGATTCATACATGTTCACATCTTCTTCATTGTAAACAATCGGAATCTTGTCCTCCACAAGATTTGCTTCCACACCATAGATGATTTTTATGCCATGTTTTTTTCCAGCTTGGTACGCTTCTGGATAAGCTTGTAATCCCGCATGGTCTGTGATAGCAATCGCTCTATGACCAAATTTAGCTGCCTGAGCAACAAGTTTGCTGGCCGATGGCATCGCATCCATCGTCGACATGTTTGTATGACTGTGAAATTCAACTCGCTTGTCTTCATCCGTCACCTTATCTTCTCGAACCCTCTGAGTTGGAATTTCTTGCAAGTCATTCATTTGCAAGATAAGGTCTTTTTTGTATTCATCATGCTTTACAACACCACGAACACGAGCCCAAATCCCGGTCAATTGTTTCGCAAGAGCAATTTCTTCATCGTCTCTTACCCATCTTGAAATGTAGAAACTTGATGTATAGTCTGTCATTTCAAGTTCAAGCAAGTGGCTAATATTTCCTGTTTTTCGCGATTTTATCTCCCGCAATTCACTTTTAAAAATATAGCCTTCAAAAACAACTGAACCCTGGGTTGAAAATTCACTCACTGAGCGCATTGGTGTGATTGGCTCGGAGTTTTTAATTTCACGACCAATTTGAATTTTATCAGACTTCACAGCATTAATCTGCGAGGCAATCTTGCTGCAGTCTTCTTTTTTTGAAATTTCAACAGCATCACTTACTGTCATCACCAAATCATCTTTATAAACATCGTGAGCAATATTGCCACGTACGCGTAACCAGATGCCTTGCTCAAACTGGATGGTTCCCTCCTCGCCCATGTTTGCTGCTTTTACCTTGTCAACAATCTTATCAAATTGAGAAATTTCATTTTCCTTGCGCCCCCATTTGATAACTTGAAAAACAGCTGTCTCATCGGCAAGTTTCATCTCCAGAACGTGGTTTGTCTTGCCTGTACTATGGCTTGGGAATTCGCGGTGGTGTGCCTCGAAAACATAGCCTTCAAAAATGACTCCACTTCCCTCACCAGCAATGAAGCTCATTGAAGTTACAGGACTGCTTCCGTTAATTTTACGACCAAATGAAACCCCTTCTGCTAGAGCCGTATCTATTTTTTCAGGTATTTTTTCTGCTTTAGCTGCTGTCTCATCGGACCGTATTTTTTTCAGTTCACTGATTTGATATTGTGAAGCAGACTCTGCCGCCAACATATTGCTTACTTTACGCTCATGTTCTTCACGATTTTCCTGTGTTAATGCCTCATCAACAACTGGACGAATCGTGAGTGCTCCGAAACCAAAGGTCCTAAACTTTTCCTCTAAAATCGGAAAATCTTTTTTTACAAAGTAGTCCAATTGTGGATTATCTTCAACCAGAAGATTAATCTGCACCCCTCGTTGCTCTATACGATATTTTTTAAAAATATTGGCAAAGGCTGTATTAGAAAGGCCTGGCTGTGTCAGCGCAACTTGATAATAATCATTGAGCATTTGCGTATCAAACTCTAACTGGTTTACTTCTATTGAAAGTTCTGTTTCAGCAATTGTTGAAAAAGCGGACTCGATTAGCCCTGATAAAACTTTCCACTGCTCTACAGGCAAGATTTTCTCAAATCTTAATTGGAACTTCCAAAGCTTACGCTCAGTATGTACCTCTACATTCTCGATTTCTGCAGTTGAAAAAAGAGCCGATTCGCGAATTTGGTTTGGCATTTTTATCTGTTCCATCAATTTTTCAAAAAGATTTTCCATAGTTTCTCCGCACATCTCTATTTTTTCTGTATCCTCCATTATAACAAAAAAGCAATATCTCTGCTTTTTATCGGAATTTACCATGACGTTAAAAAGACGGACCGTGATGACAGTCTTTCTTTAAGGCGCCGTTGTCACTAAAGATATCGATAACTACTGAGATTTTGCTTCCCTCTAGTACAAACGAAGTTCTTTTGAAATGAGTTTTGACGTATTCTTTCTTTTCTATCTGCTGCCACTAAGAATAAATATTTTTTGAAAATGAGTTAGCTTTCCTTTCATGGTAGCTTAACACAAGTTTCCTTAAGACACTCCTCACAAGAAAAAAATAATGATACTATAATTAATCGAATAAGAACAGGAATATCACCTAAAAAACCAGAGTATGTCACAGCTCACAATACAATCCACAGCATAACTAGGAAGGTGTCTATGATATTAAGTGAAACACCCTTTCGTTTCAGAACTAAAGCTTTATAAAAGGTCAATTATCAGAACAGTAAACAATTCCTCTTTTTCTATGAGATCTATCAAAGTGCTTTAGATGATTTTCAAAACAAACCAAGCGGATGATTTTTGAGGGCTTACCAGTTGTCTTTAAAAAGAGCTGTCCGCTAGCTGCTTAAACATAAGCAGTCTATTTCACTCTATTCCAACGAACCACTTGAAGGTTCAACAATCTCTGTAAACTTATTACACACATTTCCTTTAGCTTTGCCAGATTTGACCATCTCAGAAAACGGATTTTGATCCAACAATTTCTCACAAAGCGCAACTAAAAAAGCTGGTCAAAGGCAACTTTTTACACACTACTGTAACTCATTTTTAGCGATGACCACCGAAGAATTAACAAAAAATCGAGATAATTTCAATCTCGATTTTTGATATTTTTTATAAATCCTTCACTACTTCGTCAAAATCTCAATCGTATTGACAAGTTCTTCTTTGTTGATTTCCACAACTTCACCAGTCGCACGAATTTTAACTTCGACGATGCCTTCGCTTGCTTTTTTACCAATCGTCACACGGACAGGTAGACCAATCAAATCACTGTCGGCAAATTTAACACCCGCACGTTCATTACGATCATCCACAAGAACTTGATAGCCTTTACCACGAAGAGCTGTTTCTAATTCAGCAGTTACAGCCATCGCTTCTTCGTCTTTAGTATTGACTGGTACCAAATGGATATCGAATGGCGCAAGCTCTTTAGGGAAGTTGATAGACCAGCTGAACTTGTACTCCTCACGCGGTGTTTTCTCTACATAGATTCGCGCAAATTGTTCAAGAATAGCTGAAAGCATACGGCTTACACCGATACCATAACATCCCATAACTATTGGTACGGCCTTACCATTTTGATCAAGAATATTAGCCCCCATTGAATCGGAGTAGCGCGTTCCTAACTTAAAAATATGTCCGATTTCAATACCACGAGCAAACTTAAGTGTACCGCGTCCATCTGGTGATATTTCACCTTCATTAACGACACGTAAATCAACAAATTCGTCTACTTCAAAATCACGACCAAGGTTAGCGTTGCGGTAATGGAAGCCGTCCTCGTTTGCACCAATAATAGCATTCTTAACCACTTCAACTTCGCGATCAGCAATAATTTTAACGCCCTTAAGGCCGATTGGTCCAAGTGAGCCAAAGTGCGCACCTGATAGACTTTCAACATCTGTTTCAGTTGCGGGTTCAATAACGTTAGCTCCCAAATAATTTTGCAACTTCACTTCATTAAGCTCATCATTTCCATGCATAAGGACCACAATTAATTCTCCATCTGCACGAAAAACTAAAGTTTTGAGTGTTTCAGCAACATCCGCTTCTAAAAACTCTGCTACTTCGTCGATGGTTTTAACATTCGGCGTTGCAACCTTTTCAAGTTCCAAAGTTTCTGTATAGCTAGCAATATTTTCAAACTTATTTGTTGCCATTTCCAAATTGGCTGCATAATCACCACCCTCAGCATAAACGACCGTATCTTCACCAGCAACTAGCCACTTAGACAGTTCTTCTTTGATTTGTTCAATAACTGTGTTAGGGATTTCATCAATGGATTCGATGGAATTTCCAAGAACCAGCCATTTTTCAAGATCTGTCCGATCGGCTGTAATAGCCATAAATTCCTGGCTGTCTTTACCACCCATCGCGCCACCATCACCAATGATTGCTTTGAAATCAAGTCCTGCACGAGTAAAGATGTTCTCATAAGCACGCTTGTAGTCACTGTAAGTTTCATCCAGACTTTCGTAGTCCGCATGAAAACTGTAACCATCCTTCATGATAAACTCACGTCCTCGAAGCAAACCATAACGTGGACGCTTTTCATCACGATATTTTGCTTGAATTTGATAAACATTCAAAGGAAGCTTTTTATATGAAGTCACTTCGTCACGTACCAAAGCTGTCATTGTTTCTTCATGAGTAGGTCCCAAGATAAAATCTGAATGATCACGATTTTTAAGCTTATAAAGGTCTTCCCCATAAGTATCATAACGTCCTGATTCGCGCCACAAATCCGCCGTCAAAAGAGCTGGTGCTAAAAGTTCGACAGCTCCAATGTTTTCAAATTCTTCACGCATGATTGTTTTAAGCTTTTCAAGAACTCGATTTGCCAAGGGCAAGTAGGCATAAATACCGGCTGAGATTTGGCGGACATAACCCGCACGAACTAAAAGAGCATGCGAGATAACTTGTGCATCGCTTGGCATTTCGCGAAGCGTTGGTATAAGCATTTTTGATTGTTTCATATTTTATTCCTTAAATTTTTTGTTTCTTATCTAATAAAGGCTCGGAGGATATCGTTCCAAGTTACTGCAATCATTAGGAGAACCATGAAGACAAGGCCAATGAGAGTCAAAATTCCTTCTTTTTCCTGCGACAACGGTTTGCCACGCAGAGCTTCAACGATGTTGAGTACAATTTTTCCACCGTCGAGGACAGGTATAGGAATTAGGTTCACAATTCCTAGGTTGATTGATAACATTGCAAGCAAAGCAATGACAGAAGTTATACCTTCTCGCGCAGCCTGACCGCTTAAATCATAAATGGCGACTGGCCCCCCAAGTTTATCAAGGCTAGGTTGCGAAATGAGGTTCCCTAAGGCTTTAAAAATGAGGGTCGCTGCATCAACAGCCCGCGTAAAACCGCCTGTGATCTTATCAACAAAACCTGTTTTGAGTGAGCGTGTAATGCCAATAAGATACCTGTCTTCTACTTTTTCAGGTTGAACTTTTACAGTCTTATGTGTTCCATCACGCTCAATGTCTAACTCAACTGTTTGTCCTTCATTTTCACTAATACGTTGAGCAACCTCATTCCAGTCATCGGTTTTATGACCATCAACAGCTTGGATTTTATCCTTAGCTTGTAGACCAGCTGTATAAGCCGGCGTCCCAGGCTGAACTTGTCCAATCTCGTTTGTATTTGAAGGTACGCCACCTTGCATAAAAGTAATAATAATGAAGGCTATAATTCCTAAAATAAAATTGTTCAAAGGCCCCGCAAAATTCGTCAATATCTTACCGATTACGCTGGCACTTTGATATTGAACATCCAAAGGCGCAATACGAATTTCCGTACCGTCCCCTTCAATAATCGTTGCATCATGGTCAACTGAATAACGGCGCGTTTCTCCAAAGACCTCTCCTTCAATAAAAAGTGCTTTTTCAAAATCATATTCCGTGACCAACATAGGTACACTATTTTCCAAGTCCACTCGGTCTGAAAGGTTTATTTTGACAACTTGATTTTCCACAATCATCAGAGATGCGGGAGTTCCTTTTTTAATTTCTGTTGTGTCATCACCCCAGCCGGCCATACGAACGTAACCCCCAAGTGGAAGGATACGAACACTATAAAAAGTACCATCTTTTGCTTGGTGCGCAAAAATTTTCGGCCCCATTCCAATTGAAAATTCGCGAACTAAAATTCCCGCGCGCTTCGCAAAGAAAAGATGCCCGTACTCATGTACAACAACAATAATGCCAAAGACAATGATGAATGTTATCAGTGTTTGAATCAATAACGTTCCTCCCTTAATATTCTGAATTCATATCCTCTTCTGAAGATACTTTCTTCAGAAACTACTTGTATTTTTATCTTCCCTGAAATAAAACTCTCCCTAACACTATATTTTACCTAAAGCGTAATGAAATGTGAAATAAGAGTGATTTTAATCTACGGTCTTCTCATTTGATTGCCTTAAAACAAGCCCAGCAAGTGCATGACTGGAAAGACAAATATCAAGTTATCAAAACGATCAAGTACACCACCATGACCTGGCAAAAGTTTCCCCGAGTCTTTAACTCCATAATGCCGCTTGATGCTTGATTCTACCAAATCACCAATCTGTCCAACAATAGAAAAGACAATGGTGAAAAGGATAAGTTTTACAAAACCAATCTGTGGAAGTTCGTTTTTATAAAAAATGAACATGATGATTGTAACAACTACGGCTGAAAAGATTCCTCCAACAGAACCTTCTACTGTCTTATTAGGTGAAACATCTGGAATCAATTTACGTTTTCCAATTGATTTTCCAACAAAGTAAGCGCCTATATCTGTAGACCAAACAATGAATAGGGCCAGAAAGACTACGGCCAAGCCGCTTTCGCGCGCCAGAAGCAAACTTTGAAACCCCATCCCCACATAAAACGCCGAAAGAAAGGGAAAGCCAATATCCTCAAAGCTATAAGAGCCTCTCGAAAAAACCATCGCTGTTAGCATTGCAAAAAGACAAAGCATGAAAAGCAGGATACTGCCCTCAACGCCCATTCCAAAGAAATATCTACCTATGGGTAGTGCCAAACAAAGGGCTGCCATTGTCGACAAAATGCCTTCAAAGGACATGAGCTGAAGCTTATGCATTTTGAATAGTTCATTCATAGCTGTAATGACCAACAAAGCTATTAAAATTTGGAAAAAGCCTCCTCCTATTAGCATGAGCCCTATAAAAACGGCTCCTCCGATAATAGCGGTGATTGTACGCTTTATCATTTCACTCCTCCATATCTGCGATCACGTTTTTGAAACTCTAAAATAGCGGCATCCAACGCTGCTTCATCAAAATCCGGCCAAGCCGTGTCTGTAAAATAGAGTTCACTATATGCAGCTTGCCATGGTAAAAAGTTAGACAAGCGTAATTCTCCTGACGTCCGTATAATCAAATCTGGGTCTCGTAAGTCTTTAGGTAAAATTGATGTCTGCAAGTAATCAGAAAGTTCTTCTTCAGTAATTTCTGACAATTTTTTCCCACTTTTGGCTAAATTTTGAACGGCTAATAAAATATCACGCCGTCCACCATAATTCATGGCAAAGTTGAGAATCATTCCCGTATTATTGGCCGTTTCGGCCGCCGCTCTGTCAATTGAATTTAAAGTAGCCTTTGGCAAGCCTTCACGTTCGCCAATCATCCTAATCTGTATATTCTCTTCATTAAGAATCGGAAGGTATTTGCTGTAAAAATCAATTGGCAAGCTCATGATAAATTTGACTTCATCCATAGGACGAGACCAATTTTCTGTTGAAAAAGCGTAGACCGTCATTACTTTTACGCCACGGTGCTGCCCATGAATGGCTGCCGTTTTTAATGCATCCATTCCAGCTTTGTGACCAAAAATCCTTGGTTTCCCTTGACTTTTAGCCCAACGACCATTTCCATCCATAATTATTCCAATATGCTGTGGTACTGGAATTTGCTCTTGCGAGTTATTTTTTAAGTTATTAAACATAGCACCTCACAGTCAGTATCCCCATTTTATCATATTTTAAAGAAAAACACAGAGAAATTCGATATGCACCGCCCTGTATGGTCTCTCTCAAAGCTTCTTCTGTTCTATGTATTTCATGTATAAATATGAAGTGTTTTGGAAAAAGAAAAAACCTACCCAAAATCTTGATAGGTTTTCAAACTCATCTTTCCTTGCTTATTCTTCGACTGGGTTGTCTTCTTTTACTGTTTCTTCAACAACTGTTGTTTCTGAAACAATTGGCGATTCAACTGTGTTATTTTTTACTGTTTTAACGGCTGCACGATCAAAAGTCAAAATAACGCCTTCACAGTCCAATTCGATTGTAGCATCCGCTTCATTGATACTGCTCAAAACACCGTGTAAACCACCGATAGTTACAATTTCTGCACCAATAACCATTGAATTCAATTGTTCTTGACGCTGTTGTTGAGCTTTCTTTTGGCTACGATTCATGAAGAACATCATCCCACCTACAACAACAACCATAAAGACCAAAGACATAACATTCATTTATTAATTTCTCCTTTAAAAACATTGATTATCCACAGACAATAGGATTATTATAGCACATTTTATAAGGGCTGTCTATAAGTATTTTCCTGCTTCTCCTACAGATAGAGAAGACTTTTCCCTCCCGTCCTTCAAGAAATGTCCTTCCCCATTTGGAATTTGCTTTAAAATCTTCTCTTAGTGCCCAGCCAATCGTTTTATGGATAAAAAATTCATTCGTTCCCAAGTTATTAAGGATGATTTCTTCTAAAAGTTCCGAATCCGTTTACTCTTTTAAAGCCAGTTAACAATTAATAACAATACGGCATATACAAAAATTCTCATCCTTGGACCTATCTACTGTTTCCCAACAAGATTTTATATGAGCCAATTGATAAATTTTTGGTAAATCTGAAACATGGAGATATTTCTTCATTTTACGCAAACAATCACAAGCTAGAGACTGAAGTTCTCTTTCTTTTAAACATAATTTGTGAATAAACGCCCAATCAATAGTCATTTCTTGAACCTTCTCTTTCAAAAACAGAGGAGAGGTCAAAGCTAAAAATTTAAACTGCTCACGCAAATAGGCTGCTTGTTTTTCTACCCTTTCCTCATCAGCATGAACACGAAACTCTTCAATGATTTTCATTTGTGATAAGCACTTCCTCTGTTAATCATTTGTGCACGATAAATTTGTTCCAACAAAACAAGGCGCATCAGTTGATGAGGTAATGTAAAACGTCCAAAGGAAACTTGTAAGTCACTTCTCTTATAGACAGCATCCGATAATCCCAAGGAACCTCCTATAACTAAGACCAAGTGGCGCGTTCCATAAATTTCACAATTTTTAACAAAATCTGCCAAGTCTTCACTTGTCATTAATTTGCCTTGAATCGCAAGAATTACCAGCTTATCTCCCTCATTTATACGGGCAAGAATTTTTTCACCTTCTCTACTTTTTATTGCTTCTTTTTCTTTATCTGATGGATTATCTGGGATTTTTTCATCAGCTAACTCAATAATTTCAAGAGGTGTCATCGTGCGCATCCTTTTTTGATATTCAGCGACACCTTCCTTTAGATAATTCTCTTTAAGTTTTCCTACAGCGATTAATTTTATTTTCATTCCTTTATTTTATCTTTTTCCCCAATTGAAAGCAAAATGAAAGCCATATTTATCAACATTTTTTGTATTTTTTCCACATTTCTGTGGAAAAGTTGTGGATTTTATTCACTTGTTCACAGTTGCCAACGACTTTTTCACAGAATTGTGGAAAACTTTCTCTTATATTTCCTTTTTATCCGCTTTTGAGGTATTATAATGTATGTGAGTATCCCTCAATTCATATATGTAATATTAAAGATTATTTAAGGAATATGCATTATACTTGTGTATAAATATTTCTTACTGGAAAAGGAGAAACTTCTACTATGGAGAAAAAAAATATCACTTCATTACTCGTTACTGGTGTGGCTGGTGGAGCCATCGCCCTTGGAGGAAGTGCCATTTATCAAAACATGACCAACACATCGACAGCAAATAACAATGCAAATAGCTCTGTGAACACGGTTAATGTACAAGTCAATACAGATACAACTAAAGCAATT
This sequence comes from Lactococcus muris, assembly GCF_042849115.1. Classification (NCBI taxonomy): domain Bacteria; kingdom Bacillati; phylum Bacillota; class Bacilli; order Lactobacillales; family Streptococcaceae; genus Lactococcus; species Lactococcus muris. Next base: position 12,997 of record NZ_BAAFQO010000022.1, read on the forward strand.
AAAAAGATTTCAAATACTGTTGTCTCCGTTTTAAATTACCAAAAATCATCTTCAAGTAGTGATTTAGAACGTATTTTTGGAAATGAGAACAACAATAACAATAATGATAGCAATGACCCACAACTTGCAGGAGAAGGTTCTGGTGTCATTTATAAAAAAGATGGCAATACAGCTTATGTTGTAACAAACTATCACGTGATTGAAGGTGCTTCTTCTCTAGAAGTGCTCATGGCAGGCGGCCAAAAGGTAACCGCTGAAGTTGTGGGATCAGATGCTTATTCTGATTTGGCTGTTCTCAAGATTGATGCTAAATATGTCAAAGAAACAGCAACCTTTGGTAATTCTGATAAGCTTACCGTCGGTGAACCCGCTATAGCAGTCGGTTCTCCCCTTGGAAGTGAGTATGCTAACTCAGCAACTGAGGGCATTGTTTCGAGTCTTAACCGTAATGTTGTTCTTCAAAATAATCAAGGGCAAACAATTAATGTCAATGCTATTCAAACAGATGCAGCAATTAACCCAGGTAACTCTGGTGGAGCGCTCATCAATATTCAAGGACAAGTCATTGGTATTACATCAAGTAAGATTACCTCAACCCCAAGTGGTACAAGTAGTAACGGTGTTTCCGTAGAAGGTATGGGCTTTGCTATTCCTGCAAATGATGTTGTAAATATCATCAACAAGTTGGAAAAAGATGGCAAGGTAATTCGACCTGCTCTAGGTGTCCAAATGGTCAACTTATCTAGTCTTTCACAAAATATGCTGGCTTCACTTAATCTTCCTGAAAATGTGACAAGTGGGGTAGCTATAGCTGAAGTTCAATCAGGAATGCCAGCAGCTAAGGCTGGGCTTAAGAAGGGAGATGTTATTGTCAAAATTAACGATGATGAAGTAACCTCAAGTGTAAACCTTCAAAGCACACTCTACAAGTCTTCAATCGGCGATACAATTAAGGTCACTTACTATCGTGATGGGAAGCAAGCCACCGCTAATATCAAGCTTGACAAGACAAACAGCGATATCAACTTTGACAAACAAAACTAAAAGATTACATCCCCTTGAAAAGGGGATTTTTTTGATACGTAATTATAATGAATATTTATTTTTTGTCAATAAAATTGTGGTAAAATAGGTTTAATCATGAAAATTTTACTTTACCTAGAAGCCGAACAAATTTTGAGCCGCTCAGGAATTGGGCGTGCAATGAAGCATCAACAAAGAGCCTTGGATTTGATGCAGGTAGACTGGACTCAAAATCCTAATGAAGATTATGATATCTTGCATCTCAATACATATGGACCTCAAAGCTGGCGTATGCTCAAGAAAGCAAAAAAAGCTGGTAAAAAGGTAATCTTTCACGGGCATTCCACTGAAGAAGATTTCCGTGATTCTTTCCTTGGTTCTAACTTGGTATCTCCCTTGTTTAAACGTTATCTGATGCGTTTCTATCGGGAGGCTGATTTGGTCATCACACCCACCGAATATTCTGCTGGACTTTTACGAGGCTATGGTCTCACCTGCCCCATCATACCCATTTCTAATGGTATAGATTTAAGCAAATATCAAGCCAGTCCAGAGAAAGAGAAAGTCTTTCGCCAATATTTTAATATTGAGGACCAGCAAAAAGTTGTTATATGTGCAGGGCTTTATTTCAAACGCAAAGGTATTGATGACTTTGTAAAAGTGGCCGAAAAGATGCCAGATGTAAAATTTATATGGTTTGGCTATCAGAACCTTTGGACTGTACCTGGTTGGATACGCCGTTTAGTCAAAAAAAATCATCCCACAAATGTCCTTTTCCCTGGTTACATCAAGGGAGATATTTACGAGGGTGCAATGACTTCTGCTTCTGCTTTTTTCTTTCCCTCTCGTGAAGAAACCGAAGGGATTGTTGTTCTGGAAGCCTTAGCAAGTCATCAAAATGTTGTCGTACGCGATATCCCTGTCTACAAGGGATGGCTTGATAATGAAGCAGCGAATATGGGAACAGATGTTGACAGCTTCGTGACTGCATTGCAAAAAGTATTGGATGGAAAAGTTAACAAAATAGAAAAAGGCTATCAAGTCGCACAGTCACGCGCCATTGAACGTGTCGCTGCTGAATTAGAGGCTGCTTATCGCCAAACTTTGGAGTTATAAAATAAAAAACTATGAGAATCGGAATTTTTACAGACAGCTATTTCCCACAAATTAGTGGTGTAGCAACAAGTATTCAAAGCTTAACTATTGAGTTAGAAAAACTCGGACATCAGGTTTTTATCTTTACCACAACAGATCCGCATGCTGACGTAGATCATGAACCTGAGAATATCATTCGTTTCCAAAGTGTTCCATTTGTTTCACTCGCCGAACGTAAGGTGGTTATCAAGGGTGTTTTTGCTGCCTATCAAATCGCTCGAACCTACCAACTTGATATTATTCATACTCAGACTGAATTTGGAATGGGTCTCTTAGGAAAAATGGTCGCACAGCAACTTCAGATTCCTGTCATTCATACCCTACATACGAAATATGAAGACTATGTGCATTATATTGCTAAAGGTCGCTTGATTCGCCCAAGCATGGTTAAATACATTATTCGAAACTTTTTACGTGGAAGTGAAGCCATTATTTGCCCAAGCCAAATGGTGTTGGATACCGTGAATAGTTACGGTATCAGCCTACCTAAGCGCGTTATTCCCACAGGTATTGATCTGTCACGCTTTAAACGAGACGAGATTACTCTGGACGAAATCCAAGACTTGCGTCACAGCTTAGGTCTTGCGGATAATGAAACGATGCTCCTCAGCCTATCCCGTGTTGCTGCGGAAAAGAATATACAAGCGGTCATTGCAGCCATGCCACAACTTATAGAAAAAATAGCTGTAAAGTTAGTCATTGTAGGAGACGGTCCTTATATGAAAAATCTACAAGAGCAAGTGGCAGAACTGAACATAGAAGACTATGTTGTCTTCACAGGGGCTGTAGAAAATCAAAAAACCGCTTATTACTACAAAGCAGCAGACTTTTTCATTTCCGCTTCTACTTCCGAAACACAGGGCTTGACTTATCTTGAGGCACTGGCTGCAGGCACGCGTGTGTTAGCAACTGTCAATCCTTACCTTACACAGCTTATTGACGACAAAGAGTTCGGTCGCCTCTTTGCCTCAGATGCCGATATTGCCAACACAGTCTTGGCTGCTGTACACGAAAGTCAAGAAGTCGATAAAGAAAAGTTTAATAAAAAATTGTACGAAATTTCTGCAGAAAATTTTGCACAACAGGTTTATAATTTCTATCAGGACACCATCGTTGAATATCAAGCGCGGAAAAATTCCGAACATTTTTTAGACGAATTTGACATTGCTGCTCAAAAGTGGTCAAGACAAATGAAACGTTCTTTTCATCGTGAAAAAATTCGTGCACGATATTTAACAAGAAAAGCAACTAAACTCGCTAAAAATTTACAAAATTATGTTAAAATAGATAAAGAAAATATGAAATAAGGCTTGCGGGCAATCAAAACAGCCCTTAAAATAGGCATTGGAGGAAATAATGAAATCACATTTGATAGCAATCATGGATCGTTTAAATCGTTTGATTGAAACGGCTGATCCAAAGGAAACTTACAACTTTGAACGCGAAGGTGAAGTTATTGCAACGGTAAGCTTCCTGCCAGAAGAAACTGCTTTTTCTATCAAATACCCAAAACAAAAAGACGTTGCTATCTTTGATGATATTGATCTTGTAGCAATTGAACTTTATGATATGATTTATTAAAAATAAGAAGCCATCTGTGGATGGCTTCTTATTTTTTTATGATGTATCCCAGCATCACTCAAGCTTTCCATAGTAAATTTCTTGAATTTCCGCTGTATAGTTTCCAGAGTCATCGTGAACAATCAGAGGAGGAAGGAAGATTTCTCCACCTGGCTTTCCATCTTTAATGGCATCAATCAGTAATATATTAGCTGCTTGATTAGCCTTAGGATAGACGAACTGAATACGCTTAGGAACAAGATGATTTTTTTTCATCTTGTCTACAATTTCAAAAAAGCGTTCCGGACGATGTACTAAAGCAAGATGTCCATTTGTTTTTAAAAGCCTCTTACTGGTTTCAAATATTTCATCCAAATTCGTTGCCAACTCATGGCGTGCTAAGGTATAGTGAGGGTTTTCATTAACATGGCTCTTGTCATCTAATTTAAAATAAGGAGGATTACAAAAAATCAGATCTACTGAAGAGGTCGTGATATAGTTTAAGGCTTTATTTAAATTATCGTTAATGACAGTCATCTGCTCGTCCAGTTCATTAAGCTGAATGGACCGTTGTGTCATTTCCGCAAGACGCTCCTGTATTTCAAGCTCTATGATTTGAGAATCTGTCATTGAACTAGCAAAAAGTCCAACAGCGCCATTCCCTGCACACATATCTACAATTTTCCCTTTCTTTGGTAAACGAGGAAAACGTGCGAGAAGAATGGCATCTATGGAAAATGAAAAAACGTCACGACTTTGTATTATTTGTACATCTGTTGCCGCAATTTGATCAATACGTTCACCGGCTTTTAATTCGATATCTGTCATTCTCTTATTATACAATTTTCATATCTAAAATTCTCTATGAGGAAAACTGAAAAACCATAGCTGTGCGTTCAGCTAATAAGAGTTCAAGTTTTTTATTCTTTTCCTGATACGTAAAACTTGATCGTGGGCCAAAACCGCCATATTTATTATCATCTGTATCAAATATCAGTTCGGGCTTACTTGGCATGTAAAGACTAAGTTTTTGTTCTCTATTTGGATGGAAATTAAAGACAAAGAGGAGTTTGCCCTTTCTGTAGGCTAAAAGCTTGTCTTGATTTTTTATCCAGCATTGTTGTAGACTGCCGCTTTGCTTTAAAAATTTATGCTCCTGCTCTAAAGCAATCATATCCTGATCAAATTTTAATAAATACTTAAAGCGTAAGTTTTCATTTTCTGACAAAGACCATTGACGACGTGCATGCTGAAAGCTCTCTTGATTTCCTTCTCTAGGAAAGTCTAACCACTCCGGATGACCAAACTCATTCCCCATAAAATTAAGATAGCCTTCACCTGCTAAACTAAAAGTAACCAGTCTTACGAGCTTATGCAAGGCAAGGGCACGATCAATAATCAATGAATCCGTATGGCTATCCATGGAGTCATAAATGGCTTCGTTAGCTAGCCACATCATCAGGGTTTTATCACCCACCAAAGCTTGGTCATGACTCTCCGCATAACCGATATTTTTCTCACCCGGACGACGTGTTGTTAGTTCCCACCAAAGTTCCATGAGGTCCAACTCTTCATCTGATTTTTCCTTAAACTGCCTAATCCAGTAGTCTGGAACTCCCATAGACAAACGATAATCAAAACCAATTCCACCCTCAGAAATAGGAAGAGCCATCCCTGGCATCGCTGACATGTCTTCTGCAATCATTGTTGCGTTAGGATTAACTTGACGAACAAGTTCGTTGGCAAGCATCAAGTAAACGATAGCTTCAATATCCGTATCCCTAGAAAAATATTTACCATAATTGTCAAAACTTGTTCCTAAGCCATGATGATGATAGAGCATGCTGGTTACTCCGTCAAAGCGAAAACCGTCAAAACGGTAAGTTTCCAGCCAAAACTTAAGGTTAGACAGGAGGAAATGAATGACTTCATCCTTACCATAATTAAAAAGTTTCGTGTTCCAAGCTTCATGCTCGCCTCGACCGCCTGCATGAAAGTATTGAGTGCTACTTCCATCAAAAAGATTCAGACCATCACCCACATTTTTCACTGCATGTGAATGTACAACATCCAGTAGAACTCGAAGTCCCATGCCATGAGCCGTATCTATCAATTCCATCAGATCCTCTGGACTACCAAAGCGACTTGATACCGCAAAAAAGTTGGAAACTTGGTAGCCAAAGCTAGCATAGAGCGGATGCTCCATAATAGCCATAAGCTGTATGGTGTTGTAACCGGCTTTTTTGATACGGGGCAGGACGTCTACTGTAAATTCTTTATAAGAATTTATCCTATATTCTTCACTCGAAATCCCGATGTGTGCCTCATAGATTAGGGGAGCTGTATCTTTTAAAACAGGAGACTTATGTTTAAATTCATACCTAGGCTCAACAATAACTCCATCCAGTTCCAAGTATTCATTTTGAACAGCATACATAATATAGGAAGGGACTCTATAAACTTCTGTACCGTTGATAACAAGTTTAACCTTGACCTTAGAACCTAAAGGTAAACGACCAGGAACTGCTATTTCCCAAACTCCACCATAGGCTGCTTTTAACTCATGCTGGCTGCCCTCCCATTCATTGAAGTCACCAACTAAAAAAGCTTTTTCTGCATTCGGTGCCCATTCACGAAAAGTCCAATTGTGCGTTTCTTGTTGAAAGCCAAAGTATTTATGACCATTGGCAAAGTCCGACAGTTTCCCTTCCATTCCTAGTAACCTCTTTTTAGTTCTTGCAAATTCAAAAAGACGCAGAGACAGGTCTTCCTTGTAAGGTTCTAAGTATGGGTCGTATTGTAAAATATTTAGCATGATGAGAAACCTCCCTTAATAACTGACACACTCTTCATTTATTCTACCATTTTTTTACACCGTATTATATTCTTATGGGGGACTATTGATAGTAAAAATACAAAAAAGAGAGAACAGCAACTTCTCTCTTTAAAAATTCTTAGCATTTGGTTTATTATAGCCATACTTTTCACAGAAGTCCTCACGGAATTCCAGAAGATTGTCATCCACAATAGCTTGGCGAACATTTATCATCAAGTTAATCAAGAAATACAAGTTATGGTAACTTAAAAGACGGAGACCAAATGTCTCATCTGCTTTGAATAAATGACGTAGGTAAGCACGGGTGTAGTTTGAGCAGCAATAGCAATCACACTCTGGATCAAGTGGTGTAAAATCAAGCTCATATTTTGCATTTTTAATATTCACACGACCGAAACTTGTCATCGCGGTACCATTACGCGCGATACGTGTGGGTAGCACACAGTCAAACATGTCTACACCACGAATGACGCCATCAATTAAACTATCTGGTGCACCAACTCCCATCAAATAACGTGGTTTATCTTCTGGCAAAAGCGGTGTTGTAAAGTCAAGGACGGCATTCATCTCAGCGTGAGACTCACCCACAGCAAGACCCCCAATCGAGTAGCCAGGGAAGTCCATGCTAACAAGATCACGCGCTGATTGGCGGCGTAAATCTTCAAATCCAGCACCTTGCACGATGCCGAAAAGTCCTTGATCATGTGGGCGTTGATGTGCTTTTAGGCCACGCTCTGCCCAACGGGATGTCCGTTCTACAGAAGCTTTGACGTAATCATAAGGTTGATAAAAAGGTGGACATTCATCAAAGCTCATCATAATATCAGAGCCCAGATTATTTTGGATAGAAATAGCTTTTTCTGGGTTGAGGAAGAGTTCGCGACCGTCAAGATGGCTTTTAAATTTAACGCCCTCTTCGCTGATATTTTTCTTGTTTTGTACCAAAGAGTAAACTTGGAAGCCACCACTATCTGTTAAAATAGGCTGATCCCAATTCATAAATTTATGCAAGCCTCCTGCTTGAGCAACAAGCTCATCTCCTGGACGAAGCCACAAGTGATAAGTATTGGCAAGAATAATCCCTGCCCCCATCTCTTTAAGTTCTTCTGGGGACTGTGTCTTAACCGTTGCTTGCGTCCCTACAGGCATAAACATAGGTGTTGGAAAAGTCCCATGTGGTGTTATAATTTCACCGAGACGCGCACCTGTGTGTTTTTCTTTTTTGATTAGTCTATATTTTATTGCATGTTCAGTCATGTAAACTCCTTTAAACTTCTACAAGTATACCAAAATTCTTTGATTTTTCCCAGCCAGTCTATGACTGCTTTTATCTGAAAGTTTTTTGTTGAGAAGCCTCTTCTTTTATGGTATTCTAAGGGATGGAGGATTCTATGATGTTTAAAGTTTTAAAAGATAGAGCCAAGGATGCTCTGAGAGAAGACTTTGGTGCTAAGTTACGCCTGTTCTTAATCCCAATTTTTGGGGGAATCATCTCAATGAACATGACTTATCGCTCAAACTATAATTCCAATGTAGACACCGTTAATAATTTTGATGCAAGTGCTATAACAACAGGATTACTGCTTTCTTTACTCTTGGCAATGCTTATTGGCTTTTTAATAGGAGCTTTGCTTTCTGTCATCATTGATGTTATCACGGTTGGTGCTCGTTTCAATTACATTAAAATCTATCGTGGCGAACACACAAGCTTACGCTTTAAAAATGTCTTTAGCCCTTTTAAAGATGGCAGTTGGATAAAGATTTTCGTTCTTCACTTAGTGACTTCACTACTTCTTGTTCTTCTGGCCGTTACTGTTATCGGTATTCCTTTTGCCATTTATCTTGGTCTGGGTTGGTCGCAAAAAGATTACATTCTTTTTGACCAGTTAGAGTCAGGTACTTATAATGGTATCTGGGGCGTACTTAATGCTTCTTCTCAAGTAATGCAAGGCTCTCGTGGAGACTATTTTCTCTTCTTGTTGAGTTTCATCTTATGGTACATCCTCTCAGGTATTACCTTAGGTCTTGCAAAATTCTGGACAACACCCTATATTGAAATGTCCACCATTGCTTACTACCAAAACTTAATTGCCTCTAACAGAAAGACATATTAAAAAGAAGACATAGTGTTCTTCTTTTTTTAGCTTTCATATATGAAAATGATGCGCTATAGCGAATAAGAAAATCACAATACAATAATAAAAAATGTGTTGTGTTAATAAGAAACTCCACTTTCTCTCGAACATAAAGTTAGCTTCGTATATCAAAAAATCATGCGGAAGACTGATTTTCACTTCCTTTTATGATGCTATAATAAATATATAAAAATCTAAGGAGTTTAAATCACAATGCTGTTCTTACTCATCATTATCTTATGCACTTATCTCTTCCTCAAAGGATTTTTCGAATACATCCTTCCCCTCCTCATCTTCCTCTTCTTTGCAAAACTTTTCTTGGGAGGGCTTCTCCTTTTCTTTAATACACACTTTCTTTTCAGTCTAGCAATCATCGCTTTCTTCATCTGGCTAATTAGTACTGTCAAAAAACAAAATTATTGATAAATCACAAAGGTAACTTATCATAGAGTAAGCTATTAAAAAATGGAATCACCTCAACCATGGTGGTTCCATTTTTTTAAAAATTTGGATAAATCATCATTTACTTATCTCACAGGAAAAACTTATTTCGCTTCATACCAGCTATCCCCCGTATTTTCATCAGCAAGCAATGGTACATTGAGTTCTACAGCAGACTCCATCGTTTGTTTTACTAGGGTCTGAACATCTGCCAACTCCTCCTTGGGTACTTCAAGAATGATTTCATCATGAACTTGGAGTAATAACCTTGCTTTAAACTTTCCTTTTGTCAACGCACTGTCTAGATTAATCATAGCAATTTTGAGAATATCTCCAGCAGAACCTTGTATAGGAGCGTTAATTGCCTGCCGCTCAGCACCTTGCCGCACCATAAAGTTACGATTATTAATTTCTGGTAGTTTTCGACGGCGGTTAAACATTGTACTCACATAACCTCTGTCTTTTGCCTCACGTTTAGTTTCCCTAATATAGTTAGCTACACCAGGATAACGTTCAAAATAAGCGTGAATCATACCAGCAGCTTCTTTATTAGAAATACTTAAACGCTTCGCTAGACCATATTCTGTTTCTCCATAAGAAATACCAAAGTTTACTGCTTTAGCATTGCGGCGGTCATTAGGGGTAACATTTTCTGGTTTATCTATCCCAAAAACACGCATGGCTGTACTGCTATGAATATCTGCACCATGATTAAAAGCACTAATCAGATGTTCATCCTTAGATATATGCGCCAAGACACGAAGTTCAATTTGTGAATAATCAGAACTTAATAAAACATTATTCTCATCAGCAACGAACGCTTTACGAATTAGGCGACCTGCTTCTAAGCGAACAGGAATATTTTGTAGATTGGGTTCTACCGATGAGAGACGCCCTGTTTGGGTCAAATCCTGAACATAGCGTGTATGAATACGCCCATCCTCTGCTATTTGTGGAATTAGTCCTTGCACATAAGTAGATTGAATTTTTGAAATTTGGCGGTATTCGAGTATTTTAGCAACTAACTCATAATCTTGGGCTAAGTTTTCCAAGATATCTGCAGCGGTTGAATAGCCAGTTTTAGTTTTTTTACCGTGAGGTATCTGTAATTTTTCAAAAAGAATAACTCCGAGCTGCTTTGGCGAATTGATATTAAATTCTTCGCCTGCGAGTTCATAAATTTTTGCAGTTAAATCAGCAATCAATTTTTCATTTTCGGCTCCGATTTCTTCCAGAGTACTCACTTCCACTGCTATACCCGCAATTTCCATTTTAGCCAAAACATTGGCCAGAGGAAGCTCCATTTCTGTGAGAAGACGGTATTGTTCATTTTCTTCAAGGTTTTGAAGCATTACCTCTTTGGTAGAGGTCAAAATATGAATCTTACGCGCTAAATGCTTGAATAAAACGTCATCTTCAGGGACACTGCGTTTAGCCCCTTTACCATAGACTTCCTCATCTGTGGGCATAAAGTCATTGGCGAATAAACGTCCAATTGTTTCTACTTTATTATCTTCCGTTGTGGAAATCAGATATTTAGCCAACATACTGTCATACTTAGCAGGTGGTAGTTCAATACCTAAACGATGGAGCAGCACTTTATTTTTCTTAAAGTCATATGTATTTTCAGGAAAATCGAAATCCTTCAATATTTCTGTATTTTTCGAAACAAAGATTTTCTCTTTATTTCCCCAAGCGAAGCCGATAATGTCTTCTTTATGGTAATTCTCATTTAATATTTCAATATAAAAGAAATCTTCCTTATCTACAGAAACTTCAGAGGCTTCTTCAATGACTTCAAAATTTAGCGCAACCTCACCAACTTCAGCTGTCTCGAGCTTTGCCTTAAATTGAGCAAATCCCATTTCATCATAAAAAGCCAAAAGTCCTGATGTATTCGCTGGTTTTATTCGCGTATCTGCAAGATCAATCTCAATAGGAGCTTTCGTATCAATCGTTGCTAAGGTTCGAGACAAATAAGCCATCTCACGATCAGCAATTAGATTGTCTTTCATCTTACTCTGCTTGAGGGAATCAATATTCGCATACAGATTGTCAATAGAGCCCCATTCTTGAAGCAACTTAAGTGCTGTTTTTTCACCAACCTTAGTTACACCTGGATAATTATCTGAGCTGTCCCCCATCAAGCCTTTAAGATCGATAAATTGTTCTGGAGTTAGTCCCATTTTTTCCATTAAATAAGCAGGCGTAAAGCTCTCAAACTCCGCCACACCTTTTTTCGAAATTTCAACAGTTGTATTTGAGTCCGCCAACTGAATCAAATCCTTATCGCCCGTAACGATTGTCACGTCATAAGCACCAGCTTCAGGAAGTTCAGCCATTTTATCTAATGTACCAATAATATCATCAGCTTCATAATTTTTTAGTTCATAATGATTATAACCGAGTTTTTCAATCAACTCTTTAATAAAGGGAAGCTGCTCTCGAAACTCATCAGGCATTCGTGCCCGGCCATCTTTATATGTGGCGAACATTTCTGTTCTAAACGTAGTCTTTCCCGCATCAAAGGCAATTAAGACATGATCAGGTTCCAAACGTTCAACCAAGTTATTAAGCATGAGATGAAAGGCATATATAGCATTGGTATGTAAACCACTTGGAGCCACAAAACGGTCTACTTGATTGTAGAGCGCAAAAAAAGCCCGAAATGCTAGGGAGGAACCGTCAATGAGCAGTAATTTATTTTTCTTGTTTTCCATAACTCCTATTATACCTCAAATTCATAAAAAAAAAGAAGCCTTAGCTTCTTCAGTTCACTTGGCATTTACCCTATCTCGCAGGGGTTCTCCCCAACTACATCCGGCGTAATAGGACTTAACTTCTGTGTTCGACATGGGAACAGGTGTATCTCCTATGCAATCAATACCAAATCATGGTCTG
>NZ_BAAFQO010000023.1:0-24292 GCF_042849115.1 Lactococcus muris
AGGCATTGTTTCATCTTGTTCCAACGGCCCATTAGAGGGAAAAAATAATCTCTGTAAGCTTATCAAGCGCATTGCCTTTGGTTTTGGGCGTTTTGATCATCTTAGAAAACGGATTTTGCTCCAACAACTCCTTGTCAAACGCAACTAAAAAAGCTGTCCTAAGACAACTTTTCACACACTGCTGTAACTCATTTTTTAGCGATTACCACCGCAGAGTTGACAGAGCCACTTTTCCGATACAAGTCGAGCCCTTTGGGGCTTTTTTTGTTTTCTTCCTTTACTTTCAAAAAAATTTAAAAAAGAAAAGATGGTAAGCATTTACATTTTTAAAAGTATGATATAATAGTCAAGTTATATATTCAGGCGAGTTAAGACAAATATTTTTTCGCCTGTAACTGAGCTTTCGAGCTTGGTCGTCATATTTGCCAAGGGCAAATTTAGAAAATTATAGGTGAAACAATTGAAATTCAACGAACTAGGCCTTTCAGAAGGCATTGTCGAGACTCTTATAGCTATCGGTTATGAGCAGCCAACGCCCATCCAGGAGCAAACTATCCAGTTAGCGCTCTCAGGACGTGACATTCTTGGTCAAGCTCAGACAGGAACAGGGAAAACAGCCGCTTTTGGCCTCCCAACTATCGAGAAAATTAATCCAGACAACAAGGCCATCCAAGCCCTTGTTGTTGCACCAACACGCGAACTTGCTGTGCAAGGCCAGGAAGAACTCTTCCGTTTTGGCAAATCTAAAGGGCTTAAAGTACGTACAGTGTTTGGTGGTTCAAGCATTGAAAAACAAATCAAGGCCTTGCGCTCAGGTGCCCATATCGTTGTTGGTACACCAGGACGTATGGTTGATTTGCTTAAGCGTAAAGCACTTGACCTATCACATCTTGAAACACTAATCCTTGATGAAGCAGATGAAATGCTCAACATGGGCTTTCTTGATGACATTGAGTTCATCATCGGAAAAACGCCAGCAGAACGTCAAACTTTGCTTTTTTCAGCAACAATGCCAAATGACATCAAAAAAATTGGTGTGAAATTCATGAAAAATCCTGAACACGTCAAGGTGGCTGCTAAAGAAATGACTGCGGATCGCATTGACCAATACTTTATCAAGACAAAAGAGTTTGAAAAATTTGATGTCTTGACGCGTTTGCTTGATGTTGAACGTCCAGAACTTGCAATTGTATTTGGGCGTACAAAACGCCGTGTAGATGAAATCACACGTGGTTTGAAATTACGTGGCTATCGTGCAGAAGGCATTCATGGGGACCTAGATCAAAATAAACGTTTACGTGTTTTACGTGACTTTAAAGGTGGACATTTGGATATTTTGGTTGCAACTGACGTTGCAGCGCGTGGTCTTGATATCTCAGGGGTTACTCACGTTTACAACTATGATATCACTCAGGATCAAGAAAGCTATGTCCACCGTATTGGACGTACAGGCCGTGCTGGTAAGTCAGGTCGTTCTGTAACCTTCGTCAGCTACAACGAAATGGGCTATCTTCGTGCTATTGAAAAGTTGACGAAAAAAGAGATGAAGGGTATGCGTCCACCAACAAAAGAAGATGCTTATCAAGCCAGCCTTTCTGTGGCTATGGATGAGATTAAACGTGACCTACAAGAGGAAAATCTCAAAGATAAGTTAAGCAAGTTTGATGCAGATGCAGAGCAACTGATGGCAGATTACGATGTTAAAGAACTCGTTGCAATGCTTATTCAAAGCCGTGTGAAGGATCCAGACACGATGCCAGAAGTCCAAATCACAGCAGAGCGTCCATTGCCATTTAACGGGGAAAACAAAGGCTTTAAGGGTAAAGCTAAAGGCGGAAAAGGAGGAAGCCGTTACGGGCGTGATCGGAGTAACAATCGCAGTGGCAAAGGTGGCTACCGTGGTAAAGCTGACGATAAGAAACGCAACTGGCGCGATCGTGACGATAAAAAACGAGAATATTACAAAAAAGACCGTAAACCTAAAACACAGGGTAGCGAAAAGCAAACCGGCTTTGTGATGCGAAACCGTGGTGATAAATAACCGAAAAAGCATCTTACCGTGGTTTTTTAAAATTCTTGAACCAGTGAAAAGTCTTTAAGTATCAGATGTTCCCTTTAGTAGCTAGGGGGACATTTTGTATATAGAAAGAAAAACTGAAATCGCTAATGGTGTTAGATTGAAGTCTTTAAAAATAGGAGGGAAAGCTGGAAGTGTTGTATTTCTTTCTTATAACTGTTTTTTCCAGATGGACAAACACCTGTTAGATTAGGAAGTTTGAAACCAATATTCATCAAAACTGACTCTCAATATGCTTACCTCTCACCGAGATAAAGAGCAGATTTATCAAGTCTCTTGACTTTTAGGTAAAGATTAGGTGGATATCTGGTGATGCTTATCGCTACAACTGTCAAAAGACTCTCTGGCTTATCCTTGGGAACAACTTTCCAATTTGCATTTGATAGAGGCTCTTTTGGATTTCAAGAGCAAAAATGTTCTTTGGTTCTACGAGTACTGCTCTTCTAACTTTACAGTGCAAGAAAGAAAAAAATAAGAGAACTAAGCAATTTGCTTAGTTCTCTTTTGAGCTTAAGGCAATGACAGCAGATAAGCTAGCTTAAGTAAAGCTTTCTTACTTTAAGGGGAAGTAACATGCAAAACATCAAAAGCTAAGTATCTGCCGTAGGGAATGTAGGAGTATAATCTTCTTTTAAAGATTTATACTAGGGACTTCATTTGACACCATACTCCACCAGGAACACATCCACTAACGATGAGCGGGAAGAGTTTAGCTTCTTTCATCCTTTCTCCTTTCTATAAAAAACAAATATTGCCTATGCAAGAACATTATCATGTTTTTTATAGAAAGTTTCAAGGGAGAAAAAATTCTTTTTAAGTAAGTATTTTTTATAAATATTGCGGAATATAAAGGTATTTATCTCTATTTTATCTCTTAAATGAAACTTTTTATGTGCGGATTTGTATCTCTTTTTTTCTTAATTGTAACATTCTGTTACAATATAGGTAAGAAAGAGATTTAATTTTTTCTAATTAAAGGTAACAGGAAGGAGTATAGAAATGGATAGGGATAAACGTCGATTTTGGATTATTATTGCATCTATTGCTGCTGCAGTAGTCTTACTATTGGGAAGCTTGTATATAGCGCTTGACTTTATTGAGGAGTGGCAAGAGCGGCAGCAGCTTACTACTCATCAGCAGGGGCCGCCGCGACAGATAGAGGATAGGGAGAGGGAGAGAAATCGTCCACCAACACAAGCCCCGCCGTCGGAGGAAGAGCGAGCACCAGCACCAGCACCAGAACAAGGTCCAGAAGGTAATCAGCAGAGAAGGCAGATCAGTCTAGATGAGGCACGCGAGATTGCCGAAAGGCATTTGCAGTCCCGTAATATTGATGCAAGTTTCCGAAATCATTCTGGCATTGAGCGCGAAGCGGGCACACGCGTTTGGGAACTTGAATACCGTGGAAGAGATGGTCTCACTCATGAGTTTTACATTGATGTCTATACAGGAGATATCGTGAAATTTGAAACAGGGGACTGGGATTAACACTTAAATAAAGTAGTCTTAGGGGCTACTTTTTTCTTGTTCTCACTTTAGAAAATTCATAAAATCCACATGAATTTCTTATTAAATTTTTGTTTCTTACAAATTTCTTATATAATGTTTTTATAAAGAAAGTGCAATATATAGAAATTATAGAAATCTATTTTATCCATTTGTAATTTTAATAACATGAATTTAACGTTATCTACTCCATTAAGTTCAAAAAGAGGAAACTTTATAATGACACATAAAATGAAAAATACGATTGAGGCGCTAAAAAATAAGCCGGCTGAAAGGGGGAAGTTTTCGGAAACGGCTGTTACTCAACTGGCGCATGAAGCAGCGGTCGAGTCACCAAGGTCTAACAGCTTTTCTTTTACCCAAGAAACAATTGACGATCTCAAAAAAGAGGCTGAAGCTGCAGCTCAACGAGCAGCAGAGCTCACACAGAGACGGGCACCGCCGTCTGGGGACTATGCTCAACCCTTGCCACAAACTTCAGAGCTGCCGCAAGAAGAAACTTTACTCATGATGCAGAATACTCTGCAACTGCAGATGCAAGCTTTTCAAGAGCAGTTGGAAGCTCAGAAGGAGGAGCAAGAAAGACAGAGGAGTACTCAGCCTCTTGTGATTCCTCAAGAAACCAAAACCGGTAAAGGGAAATGGGTGGGGAATATTATCTTCTATATCGTCTTAACAGCACTTTTCATCTTTATCGAGTCTGCTGTTATCTCGCAATCTGAAGATACGACACCTCGAAACATTGCGGGCTTTTCTCCCATGATTGTCCTTTCGGACAGTATGCGAGACGTTTACGCTCGTGGTGACTTTCTGATGACGCGAGATGTAGATCATCAATCTCTGGCAGTTGGTGATGATATCACCTTCATCACAGAGCAAGGGAGGACGGTCACTCACCGTATCGTAGGTATCCGAGAAAACCATCTGTCGACAGGTCAGCGTGGCTTTGAAACCAAAGGTGTGAACAATAGGCAGATTGACAGTGAGATTGTCCATGCGCGAAACGTGATAGGTAAGGTTATCTTCTCCAGTGCATTGATTGGTCATATATTGAGCTTTATCCGTGAGAACATGCTGTTGGCCTTTGTAACCTTTGTTCTCTTCCTTGTCTTCCTAGATGTTCTAATCAAGTATATCCTATCCTTCTTCCATGTACACCGTGAGAAAAAGCAAGGCAACCATGAAGCACTGGGAGAAAGAGAGGGACGCAAACCAGCCAAAGGCCGGAAAAAGAAAAGGCGTTTTGATAAAAACGAAACGCATAGCATATCTGACGAAGTCAGACCATAAAAAATAAAGTAAAAAATTACTAAACATAAGGAGTGTTTATGAAAAACAAAACATCGAAAAGAAAACTGTGGCCTGTTGTAGCCGCGGGTGCAGCTCTACTCTTGGCGGGTACATTTGCTTGGACGTCATTTAGCCAACGTGCCTTGAATGATATTGAGGGGCAACGTGTCCCAGAACATGGTGGACGTATCCACGACCAGTTTGACCGTGACTCTGGCAACAAGGATATCTTTGCTGAAAACTACGGCCAAGATACACTATTTGTTCGTATCAAGTTGAAAGAGTATATGGAAGTTGCAGGGCAGCCTGTTGATGCTGACCCAACAGTTGATCCTGATGACTCGAACACTTGGACAACATTTATCCCAGGTCCAGCAACAGGTGGTACAGATGCAACAGATGACCGTCAAGGTCCTCGCAGTTCACTTTTCAATGATTACTGGAACTGGAACTTGGGAATGGATCGCGTCCCAGGGATGACCATGTATTTCATGCCAACCTTTAATCTGGACCCAAATAACTTCCAGACAGCTGCAGCAGGGGATGCGCGTGACTTCCTCATCGATGGTGTAACACACCCAGGAGATGGGACAGAAGGCTTCTGGCAGACAGGTAACACAGCCAATTCTATCCGACCAGTAGGGGAAGAAACTGGTGATACTCATACAGCAACACCAGTATTAACACAAGACCGTGCGCCACTTACAGCTCAACAATGGTTGAGTCTCTCGGTTCCAGCACGCGGAGTTGGTCAAGCATGGATTATTGACCAAGAAAGTGGCTGGGCTTACTTTGCAATGCCACTAGAGTCTGGTGAGGCAACACCTTATCTTCTTGATGATATTGCTCAGACACCTGAATTTAATGATAACTTGGCTGCCAATTTCCCAGGGGCATCTGAACATGATTGGAGATACAGCATCCATGTCATCGGTGAGTTTGTTTCCTTTGATGATTTAGATCAATTCCTTGCTGCTCCAGAAGATGATACTACGGCAGCACAAGCTATCGTGGCACATCTTGAAAATCAACACACACCGCAACCATAAGCAGTATGAAAGACAGATAAAAAGAGAGAGGAAGCGCACTGAAAAATATTTTTCTGGGCAACTTCTCTTTTTTAGATGTTCTGTCTTTTACATGTTAGTAGGAGCAAGTGAAAATGACCTGCTAAGACAAGAGGAAGAAAGGCCCTATGAAAAAGAATCTGCCTAAAAAGTTAAAGACTTTTATTAAGATAATCGCCTTAATACTCCTAGCAGTATTCCTCATCTTTCCACTCCCCTATCGTATCGAAATTCCAGGTGGTGTTAAGCCTCTGAACGAAAGCATTGAGGTTTCGGGACACAAGGCGCCTGTAAAAGCTGATGGAGGTTTCTATCTGCCTACAGTAAAAACTGCGCCTGCCAATGTTAGTCTTCTTATCTATAATATCTTTGACCGATACGCAGACATTCATCCTGCTAATTCAAGAGAGCAAGCATTATCAAAAAGACAGCAGGACGAGATCATCAGCCAGATGCAGATGCGTGTGTCGGAGAACATCGCGATATGGGAAGCATTTCGTCTTGCAAGAAAACCGATAGATTTTGAGTATGGTGGAGCCTATGTTACAGACCTAGCAAGTAGTTCAAGCTTTCATTAGACTTGATTACCCATGTAGATGGGCAAAGCTTTGAAAGTAGTGAGGAGATGTATGAGTACATTAAAAAACAAGAAGTGGGTGCGCCAGTCAAGCTCCAGTATCAACGTGAGGTAAATGGAGAAAAAGTTGAGCAGGCAGCGGAGGGAAGCTATATCAAGCTGGATAATGGTGCGACAGGTATAGGTGTGACTCTGGTAGAAAAAACACGGCTGCTCAGTGAACCGCATGTCAGTATCAATGTTGGAGAAGTTAGTGGTCCTTCCGGTGGTTTGCTCTTTACTTTGGATATTTATAGCAAGCTAGCAGGAAGAGATCTGACTCAGGGACGCAAAGTGACAGGAAGTGCTTCAATAGCACTTGGTGGTGCAGTCTGGCCTGTCGGGGGCATCAGGCAAAAGGTGATTGCTGCTGAACGTCAGGAGATGGATGTATTTTTTGTTTATGATGATGGAACGACCCAGAACAGTAACAACTACATTCAGGCAAAGAATACAGCAGAATGGCTGCATTCAGACATGTCCATTGTACCTATAAATACCGTCCGCGATGCAGTGGAGTATCTTGAGGGACAGGGGACAGTCTGGCTAGAAGGAAGTGATAAAAAAACTCTGTAGAAGCAGCGGGGTCTGGCGATTTAGACTAAGAAAAGTACAGAAAAGAAACGAGAGACAAGTCGTAACATCTGTGAAGCTTAGTCAAGAAGATGTTTTGGAATGATTTATAAAATCTCTGAGACAAAAATATATCAAAAAAACTTAACCCCTGTATTCTTATACATATGGTTAAGCTTTTTTGTTTGAGGGCTTTAGATAAAGTTAGTTTTCTTCTCCCTTCATCACTGGGATGAAGGGATTAAGGGAATTTTAGAAAAAGAGTCAGACTGATACTAGGAAGCAGTCCGAGAGTTACATAACTCCTTGGGCCTACACAAACTCTTTGTACTGCTTTTTTACATGGATTTGAAGATATTGAATAACTTTGGGCTTGAAACCCGACAGCTGTATTGACATCAAAAATGGTTTTCTAAATGCTAAGTTTTGCCCTGACTGGGGCCTAGCATTTTGCCAAGCATGACATTTATTTGAATTACAAGCGATATTTATATTGTAACGGCAATCTTCTATATGTGTCGCTGAAAAATTTTAAATGTTTAAGAAAAATCGAGCAATTGACAAAAAATGCTGAAATGCTATAATAGTTACAACGAACGGCAGTGAGAGCCTTATCTCACAAGGAGCTGGGCCCGTCGAAAAGGTCTCAGTTTTTTTGTATAGAAAACACTTACTTTATTGAATGGTTAGGGAAGTGTGAAAAATATTTTTTAGATGTGAGTAGAAGCATTGGACTTCTTTATCAAAGATTAGGGGGAGGACTCATGTTTATAGAAACAAAAACAGTCTTAACGGAAGAGGAGAAACAAGCGGTTAGAGGGTTGGAGAGGAGTGTTCATCAATATGATGGAACATTTCGGTCGGCGTATTTGTCTAATCAATTCAACGTCTATCCGGATATGGAGGCTTTCTACCTAGGGTACGAAGATGACCAGTTGATTGGCTTTATTTTTATTGATGCAGATAATCCAGATGAAGCGACATTGTTTGTTTATGTTCATCCTGATCATCGGCAAAAGAGAGTTGCATCAGCTTTAATCGCCCAAGCAAAACAGCAGTTGGAAAAATATCGTATCCAATCCTGCCTCTATAAAACTGAACATGCTTTTCTTGAAAAAAACACTTGGCTACTGGATAAATTCTCGATTGATGATGAGAGAGAATTACTGATGAACGCGGAAAATCAACCGGGTAAGCCAATTGAGAATCAGGACTTAGAAGTAAAAGAAGCGACGTCTCAAGACATTGAGGAAATTGCCTTGTTTCAGGCAAATGTATTTGATGAAAGATTAGAAGAAGCGCGGCGATATGCTGAAGAAAGCATCAAAGACCCTCAGATTATTCAATACATTTTCAGAATGAAGGAGCAAATAGTTGGTTCAGCTGCCATTAGCTATGAAGAGCTATCTAATTATTTTTTCGGCTTAGCTGTACGCCCTGAAAATCAAAACCAAGGTATCGGCACAGCTGCTATTAGTTTAATGATGACGGATTTAAATCAGCGTAACACCTTGCCTTTTCAGCTGAGCGTGGTCAAAGACAATCACCGCGCCATTGCTGTTTATGAAAAAAATGGGTTTGAGATTGTGAGTGAGATTTTATACCTGAAAAACTAGGGATATTGTTCCTTGGAGTAAAACAATTGAAGAACAGAGTTAAGCACCCCTGCTGTATCGTATAGCGCATACTAGCTGGGAGTGCTTTTTTCATCCTCTACTTTTGCAGCCTCACGATTTACCCATCCATCACACATCACATTAATGAGAAGGTCTAAATAAATTGCTCTAAGCAGGCTAGTGTCTTGTGTTAAGGTTAGTCAATCCAATATTTTTAGGATGATTTTCGTAAACAAATTTTCCAGTTCCATCTGTTTTTTTATTTTATCGAATCGGCATCATGGACAATGCTATCAAGAGTAGAATGCTGCTTTTTTCAGAAAAATCTTTAGAAATATCATATAAACTCCTCTTTTTTCCGTTGTCATTTCATACCACTTACCTAGGATGATCTATATATCATGTGCCAAAATCGTTTCTGTTTGTGATGGACTCTTCTAATTTTATGGAAATAATCTCTGGTAAACCTGAAAATAGCAAGCAATCCCCAGTACTGCATTATTTTGTAATTTGACAGCTCCGAAAGAGATTTTCAGAGTACGCTTTAGCAGTAAAATTTCAGAAAGACTTGCCCTCACAGCCCGCCATATATTCAGCATGTCTACAAATAATCTTTCCTTTGCAAGTTTAGAATAAGAAAACCGCGGGAAATACTTATTATTTTTTAATGTAAAGCTTTTTTGATATAATGAGTTCATAAACTATATGTAACAAAAGTAAAATAAAGACACAAAATATATGTATTAGTAATTTTTTGTTTATAAAGGGTCTGATGTGGTCCATTTTGACTAGAAAGGAGGGGGTATGAACAAAACTCAGAAAGAAAAAGAGCCTGTAGAAAAGGTTATCTATCATGATCTTAGTGGTGGCGAGGACTTTGCGACTGCCGCTTGTGACTTTCCAGAAGATATTCAGGCCATTCAAGATAAGATAAGGGCAAGAATACTCGCTACTGAGTCACGCCTTGAAGAATCTCAGCAAGAAGCGCCTAGAGCTACAGGGTCTTTTAAAAAGCGAATAGATGTTCAATACCCTTCTTCGCGAACCAATGGTCCAGCGATTGTTCTTCCGCCAAAGTCTAAAGAAAAAGCGCAGCCCGTGATTTCTGCCCATTCTGTAGTACAAGAGCCAAGCAGATCAGCAAAAAAAGTCAAGAAAGAAGTGTTTTCTCATGAAGTTGAGAAAGAGCCCTCTCTTTCTCAAGAGCAGAAAGTCAGCCATAAAGTACCAACTGAGGAAGTTTCAACACAAGAAGAAACTTACAAATACTACTATGCACAGCCTAAGGAAGCCAAGCACTATCCAACAATCGTTGTCAATAAGTTGACGGTTTCTACAGCGCCGCGCTCTGAGTTTTATGGCGAGAATAAGTCGACTTTGGATCATGAAGAGCCTAAAAAGGGGCGACAAGCTTCCAAGGGTAGATTTAAACTTAAACCCCAGTCTAAAGCTGCGGGACTTTTGGGTAACACGATTTTCTATTTGGTTATCATTGTACTTCTAGTTTTCTTAGAATCTCAAGTGATTTTGCAGAATGAGAACGACAAACCGATAAATCTTGCAGGATTTTCACCGATGACAGTCCTTTCTCACTCGATGCAGAGCGTTTATCCTAAGGGCACTTTTCTTTTGACACGTCAGACAGATCCTAACAGCCTTGATATAGGTGATGACATCACTTTTGTGACTGAAGCCAATCGTACGGTTACACACCGAATTGTTGGTATTGAAGAAGATTATCTACGTACACGTGAACGTGGCTTTGTCACAAAAGGAGTGGACAATGAACGTGCAGATACTGAGATAGTCCATGCCAGTAATGTTGTTGGCAGGGTGATTTTTTCGAGTTATCCACTTGGACGGATTGTACAATTTGTGCGTGAGCATTTGATTGTTTCAGTTATCCTGATGCTTGTCTTTATGCTTGTGCTTCATGAAATGCTCACTTTCCTCATCTTAAGACGGAGACATGGCAGAGGAAGCAGAAGTACACCTCGAAGAACCAAACCAAAGAGTAGGACCAAGCGTCGCAAGTCAAATGAAAGAAAGGTGCTGTCCCATGAAGCAGTTTAACTTTCTCTCAAGAATAACTTTTAAAAAAAGGTACATTATTCCTATCTTGCTGCTGCTTGTTTTGAGCATCACTTCAGCAGGGACTTTTACGTGGACATCAATCAGTCAACGTGCGGTTAATGAAACGCGTTTTGAGGAACTTCCTGGTGGACGTTTGCATGATGACTTTGAAGGCTTGAATCACCTTACGCGTCAACAGGGACGCACCAACAAGGATATCTACGTGGAAAATTACTCCTCGGAAAATATTCTGGCTCGTGTTCGTCTCAGTGAATATATGGAGGTGGGAGCTGGTGCTGGATTGGCTGAAAACAATCATGCAACTCCTTTGAGTGGTGCAGGCTTAGAAAATGCAACTCTTGCTAATCATAACTCATGGGCCGTTGTTCGACCTGGTGGTTATCTTTCGGATGCAACGACTATTTCAAGTTTGCGTGATTATGTTACGCTCCATCTTGGAGATGACAACAGCCGGCCAAAAATTTTCATGCCAACCTTTAATCAAAACAACCAAAGTAAAGAGTCAAACACAACTGGTCGCGGTCTTGAAACATTGACAGGGGCCTATAACACCAACCTAGGCATTTCCATGCCAGGGACACATGACCAGTGGAGCTTGGGACAAACTCATACTTCAACCTTACGTACTTGGGATGTGAGAAACGGAGAAGAAGTTTTGACTTCTGATGTGACCCATACCGCTCAGGCAACGGTCCAATCACAACATGGTGGCTATATGACGATGAACGATTGGATTGCTTTAGGGCGTCCAATGGGGAATTTCTGGGTGCATGATAATGACGGCTGGCTCTATTGGGCAACATGGGTGCCGGCAAATTCGGCGACCAGTCTTTTACTGGATGCTTTAGAGGTTAATTTTTCCGATAGAGAAACTTTTTATGGCATGCATGTAGAGTCGGACTTAGCTACAGCAGAAGATTTAGACACTTGGCAAGGAGTGACAGCTTCTGCGAGTGACTTGCTGAACAATATTATCAACTGAGGGAAACTGAACGGTTCAGTAAACCATTGCCAAGAGGTGCCAGCCTGCTTGGGGAAGCTCCCCTTGCTCCCCCATAGAATTAAAGAATAGAGAAGCAAACTTATGAAAAAAAGCACCAAAACTTTTATTGCATTTTGTGTTTCAGTTGTGAGCTTAGTCTTGATTGGTGGGACTTTTGCCTACACAGATATCGCCCAACGTGCGTTGAATATGCTTGAAGGTGAGCCCTCTCTTGAATATGGGGGACGGGTCCACGATTATTTTGATGATGTATCAGGTAACAAAGACGTTTTTGTGGAAAATTTTGGAAGTGAGGCACTCCTTGCCCGGGTGAAATTTACAGAACTGTTTACTCAGAATGGTGTTTCGCTGGTTCAAGAGGGAAGCATTGACATAAACGATCCGATGACTTGGCCCACATGGATTCCTGGACCTGAAGCAAGTGCATCACCAGGAGGGACAGAAGCACTGGGCACACGCATTGGCAGCAATGCACCGATTAATGCTTATTTTCACTTGCAGTTAGGTCAAGCCACTCATGGAACGAATCGTCCGTGGTTCATGCCTACCTTTAATTTGGATTCAAACTCGATACGGACGGCAACTGCTGGTGCAGGTATTGATGTAGAAACTGGCGGAGCCACTCATCCCGGTGAGGGGACGGCTAATTACTGGACGGAAGGTATGTTTGATGCCTCTATTATGGGACCACCAGAATCACCCGAACAGCATGAGACACGCCAAGTGCTTGAACAGGAACGCCCACCAATGACTTTTGCTCAATGGCAAGCCTTGCGAGCAAGTGATCGTGTCGGGCATTTCTGGGTAATTGATCAAGAAACGGGCTGGGCTTATTGGGCAGACCTTTTACTTGGCGGACAAGCGACGAGCTTCCTCTTGGACAGTAAAGTTGTTCAGCCTGCGCTCAGTACGCTAAAAGGCGAAGGTTCTTATCAAATTCATGCCATAGGGCAATTTTCAATCAATGATCCAGCCTATCTGGAAGAGTTTTGGACAGAAGACATGGCCGCCAGTCTTAATACGGCTAATGGTCAAAGTATCATTCAGACAATTCAGGATATGTACGGGTAGAAAAATGTTTAGAAGTCAAGCCAACCATGTGGAAAGGAGTACTCGACTTGAATAGACTTAAACACATTTTAAGCAAATTAACAGTGAGAAGTCGTGTTCTCCTTTCTGCGCTTTTATTAACGATGCTGGTGACAGGGATTACGGGTACCTTGGCTTGGAACAGTGGCAGGCAAAGTGCGCTAAATCTTGGTCAAGCCAGAAGTGCGGAACGTCCTGTCCATTTACTTAAGCTAGAGATTGATGTAGAGGGAAATCGAACGGAGGTTCCCGTACCTGGTGCGGATTTCCTATTGTTTAGAATTCCAGACCAAGATCCAGAAAATCCAGAGCAAATTCAGACAACCTTCACTACGGATCAAGAAGGGCGAATCACAGTGTCTTTGCCACCGGGGCGCTACTTTTTCCAAGAGGTTCGCCTACCTTATGGTTTTGCACCGGAACTAGATGGAGAGCAGCAGCCGATTCGTCGATATGACTTTACCGTTAGTGCTGAAAGTAATAATGAAGTTCCTATCGTTACAGCCTATAATCAGCGTTTGGCTGGCGATTTGATTATCGAAAAGACCTTAGTCAATGATGATGGTCGTGAGCTAACGGAGGAGCAGCGGGCACAGCTTTTTGAGTTTCGTGTCACTTTCTCAGATGGCGGGACTTACCGTTACCAAATTAATGGTCAAGGAGAGCACCACGAGCTTGAGTCAGGAGAAACTTTACAGCTCCGTCATGGGCAGCGTGCTGTGTTTACGGGTATTCCCATCGGTGTTCATTACATTGTGGAAGAAATTGACTTCCAGCATGGTCAGGCAAATAACTCATCAGGGAACATTCACTCTGAACCATCGATTGCAGCCTTTACTAACCGAGATATGACACGGTTGGGGAATCTTATTTTGGAAAAAGAAGTTGTGAACTCAGACGGCTCAGCTGTTACAGATGAACAAAGAACCATTGACTTTAGATTTGAACTTCAATTTTCAAATGTACCAGAGGATGCAGCTTTTCGGTATACGACTAACCGTTACCAGATTGATGAAGATCCAGGAAATGATGGGGATATACGTGAAGGCACGGTGTCGAATGGCGATACAGTCACGCTCCGTCATGATGAAGTTCTTACCATTCATGACCTGCCAGTAGGAGCCTCTTACCAGATTCGTGAATTGGAAACTGCAGGCTTTGTTTCGGGAACGGAAGTTGTCCAAGGAAGTATCGTTCAAGATGCGCCAAATAGGCATCACTTTGTCAACAGTTATCAGGTGGGTGGTGTTGAACCAACACCAGCAGTTCTCTCTTTTGAAAAGCAAGTTCTTTCATCAGATGATGAGATATTACGTGAACGAGAATTTGAGTTTGAAGTGACTTTTGAACCGAGCGAAGCTCATGTTTTCCAATACCGTATCATCGAAGACGGTGTAGGGGGTGAGTTGCAAAACTTTGTATCTGGTGACACTATACGCTTAAGGCATGGTCAAACAGTTGCCTTTGCAGACCTGCCTCCGGGACTAGCCTATACCATCCGTGAGATACCAAGCGATGACTTCTTCGAAATGCTTGAAGAAGTGAGAGGAACAACGATAAACGGTGGTGCTTCACATTATGTCTTTGTCAACCGTGAGGTGCCTCGTGGTTCAGCTCAGTTGATTATCGAAAAAAACGTTTTGGGTGTGGGATATGACACCAATCACGAGTTTCTGTTTGATCTTTATATTAATGGGGTTAGACAAGACGAGGTGATTCGTTTGCGTAGCGGGCAAAGCTCAGCACCAATCGCTCTTGAATTAGGTGACCATTGGCGAGTTGTTGAACAGGATAGTTTCGGTTCTGGCTTTGTTCAAGAGGGTATCAGTAACGGGACAGGAAGTGTTGAACTGGAGCACGTTGGGCAAAATATTCATGTGCGTCAAACCAACCGTTATGTTCATGAAACCATTCAGTTATCGGGAGTCAAAACTTGGGAAATGCCTGAAGGTGTCCAAACGCCTCGACATATCACCATTCAGCTCTTGCAAGGTGATTTCGTTGTTCGACAGCTGAACGTTGAAGGACCAAACTGGACCTATACTTTTGAAGGTTTGCCAAAGTTTGACGATAATGGCGAAGAAATTCAGTATCGCATTCGTGAAGTGCCGATTCCAGGATGGGACGCAAAAACGACCCCTGAAAACATCAACCTTCATAATGTCTGGGTGGACCCTGTTCAAGTAAGCTTAGAGGTTGAAAAACAGATTACTGGGGATACTAGCCCGAATGATGAAACCTTTGAATTTATCATGAATCCGGGCAGCCATGTGGTGCATATTATCAACAGTGGTCGTGTACATTTTCCAGAAGTTTCTTTTGACCGTCCTGGAACCTTTGAATTTACTGTTCATGAGACACGAGGCAGTAGCCTAGGGTGGACTTATGACAATGCAGAGTACAAATGGTTTGTCAGGGTGGAACAAGGTCAAGACGGTTTACTTGTTTTGGCAGAGCAATGGTTAACTAAAAATGGTGATCGGGTTGAAGGACTGCTTCCTGTCTTTGTCAATGCTTTTGACAAGTCAGCCCTACTCACTGAAACGGTTAATATACCAGTGAAAAAGCTCTGGGATCATAAAGAATTGACAGCAGATTTGCAGCCGGATGCTATCATCGTTCAACTTATGGTAGGAGACAGAGAGATTAGCCGGAGACAGCTTACAGCAAGTACGGAATGGCAAACATTATTCCAGAATTTGCCTCGTTATGACTCAGAAGGACGAGAAGTTGACTATCAAATAAGGGAGCTTCCTGTGAATGGTTACAGGGCTGAAGTAACAGGCAATGTTCAAGAAGGTTTTGCCATTCAAAACACTTATGTTGGTATGACTGAACCTCCGAGCGAAACGCCAGATGCACCAAGCACGAACAACCGCTTGCCTGATGTTGGAGATACACTGACTATCACAGCTGTTGCTTTAGGGTTGGTGAGCTTGCGTATCGCCTATCTTCTCTATAAAGAAAGCAGAGGAAGCAGGTCTTAAGGTACAGAAAAGAAAGTGGAACAAAAGTTCTGAAAACAAAAAACGCTTAACCATACATGTAATAATGTTGTGGTTAAGTGTTTTTTTGTTTGTACACCCCTAGATGAAAGTAATCAAGTCTCTACTTTGTATTACAGATTCTTTCTTTCAAGCTTGGCTAGCATCAAGTGTATTCAGATGACTCCTTAAATTAATAGACCGTACTCTTAGATAGGGTAAACACAAAGAGTACCCTCTCTAGATACTCACAGCTGTGCACCAGACGTATCCGATAGGGCATTTGATTCCAACAAGACCAAGAAACTTAGCTTTTTCCATAATTTTCTCCTTTCCTATTTAGTTATACTTGCAGACAGACCATCTAGATTCAAACAGCTTCAGCGCAGTATTGACTTTCTAGTTGTTCATCCACATCTATTCGAGTGCGTGTGCTGTCAAATAGCACATGCAGGTAGAACTGCGGTTTTCAATTTAAGAAAACTAGAAACTGTAAGAATTATAAGAATTAGAGGAGGGACACCAGCTCCAGCGGTCAGAGCAGTTAGTCCCGATAGGGGTAAAGAATTTTGCTTTTTCCATATTTTTTCTCTTTTCCTGTTTTAGTAAAATTAAGGCTTAATTTTAAAGTTTCAGTTTATAAAAAAACAATAATTTCCAAGATACTGTAGTCCGATAAAGTTCAGTAGAATCACACGTTTGGTCTTGTAGATACGAGTGTACACCAAAGCCATACAGGGTCACATATTGGACCAGCACTAAAAAATTTTGCTTTCTCCATGTTTTCTCCTCTCTTTAAAAGTTATCTTCAATGACATTATCATATTTTTAGCTGAATGTTACAAGCGGTAAAAATTCTTTTTTTAGTAAAGAATTGTTTAACATGAGAGATGAATAGTGATTCATTTGAAATATTTATTGCGCATGCATCACCTTTTTTATGGGGAAAAGATAAATATTTTTTATCATTTGCTGCCGCTATAGATAAAGTACAAGGAGAATAAATAGGGGAATTATGATAGAATAGCTCTATGACAAATAATACATTTAAATCAGGATTTGTAGCGATTTTAGGTCGACCAAATGTTGGTAAATCAACATTTTTAAACCATGTAATGGGACAAAAAATTGCCATTATGAGTGACAAGCCACAAACGACACGTAATAAGATTCAAGGCATTTATACGACAGACAAGGAGCAGATTGTTTTCATCGATACGCCAGGTATTCACAAGCCGCATAATGCCTTGGGTGATTTTATGGTGCAGTCTGCTTATTCTACCTTGCGTGAATGTGATGTGGTTCTTTTCATGGTCGCGGCGGATGAACCGCGTTCTACAGGTGAAAACATGATTATTGAACGTTTGAAAAAAGCAGAGGTTCCAGTCATCCTCGTGGTGAACAAAATTGATAAAGTTCATCCAGATGCCCTTTTCGAGACTGTTGCAGACTATACTTCACAAATGGATTTTGCTGAAGTTGTTCCTATTTCTGCCCTTCAAGGAAATAATACAGAGCGTTTGCTGGAAATATTAAGTGCCAAGCTTGAGGAAGGCCCACAGTACTTTCCAGAAGATATGGTAACCGATCATCCAGAACGTTTCTTGGTCAGCGAAATGATTCGTGAAAAAATCTTGCTCCTAACACGTGAAGAAGTACCGCACAGTATTGCAGTAACTACAGACTTAATGAAGCGTGACGAAGAAACTGGAAAAATTCATATCATGGCGACGATCATTGTCGAGCGTAAGAGCCAAAAAGGAATTATTCTCGGCAAAGGCGGGGACATGATTCGTAAGATTGGGAAGCTGGCCCGCCGTGATATTGAGTTGATGCTGGGAGATAAGGTTTATCTTGAGACTTGGGTTAAGGTAAAAAATGACTGGCGCGACCGTAAGATGGATTTGTCCGACTTTGGTTATAGAAAAGAAGACTATATGTAAAAGTTGGCTCTTAGGAGCTGCTTTTTTAATGCGCTGCCAGAATTGCTCCTAAAAGGAGCTAATTCTGGCCGGCAAGTCCTATAGGAGCTTGCCTAAACGCCTTATTAGGTTAAAATCAAAAAAATATTGTTTTTGATTTTAACCGTCATAATGCCTGCCTCTCCCCTGCTCCTAAAAGGCGCTCATCCTGGCCGGCAGGTCCTATAGGACCTTGCCTAAGCGCCTTATTAGATTAAAATCAAAAAAATATCGTTTTTGATTTTCCTCGTCATAATGCCTGCCTCTCCCCTGCTCCTAAAAGGCGCTCATCCTGACCGGCAAGTTCTGTAGGCCTTTTCCTAAGCGCCTTATTAGGTCAAAATCAAAGGAATATCGTTTTTGATTTTCCTCGTCGTAATGCTTTAACTCTAATAGGCTTCAATGTTGAATGGCAAGTTTTGTGGAAGTGGCTTCAATATTTTATGAAGCTAAATCTTTGCATTTTTAATTTCCAAAATTTTAGCATCATTGCTTGTTTTGGGGCTCGAATACTGCCTTTTCTTCTTCCAGATATGCAAGGTCCTGTGATTTCATGAAAGGGATATAGATGAGGATACAAAGAATCAGTTGTACCAGCTGGGCAACAATACCTTGCCAACCATTTGTGAGGAAACCACCGAAAATAATCGGAAAGCCTGTTGGAAGGTTGACACCATTTTGATAGGGGAGAAAGCCGATGACTGTCAAGAGCCATGCAGAAAAGACAGAGACAGCAGGTGTCAGCATTAAGGGGATAAGCATTCGGATATTCATAATCTGTGGCAGTCCAAATTTTACAGGTTCAGATATCCCAAACATAGAAGGAATGACGGCAAGTTTACCAACTGATTTGAGTTGTTCAGATTTACACTTGAAGATTGCAAGCAAGGCGACCGCAAAGCTTCTGGCTCCTCGGTTATTTAGAATAAAACCTGTAGTGAATAAGAAGGGGAGTGCTTGCCCAGTGCTATAGGCTTCGAGGTTAGCCATTTGCGGTTGTTGATAAACCATCATAAGGACAGGATAAACCGCAAGTACACCGTGAATACCAAAGAACCAGATAAGTTCGATAAAGGCGACGATAAACATGACGGCAAAAATATTTGAGCCCAAGGAGAGAAGCGGTTTTTGCAAGAGGTCATTGATTAAGTTGATCATGCTGCCCTGTGCGGTAAGAGAAACAAGAAGAAAAATTCCTCCCATTACTGTGGCTACTAGTATTCCGGGCAGAATGGATTCAAAGGTTTTTTGAACCACTGGCGGAACGGAGTCAGGCATTTTAATTGTTAATTTTTTCTCCATAAAAAAGATATATAGGCGTGTCCCGACTAGTCCACCAATCATCGCAACAAATATACCAGCATAGCCTAAATCCACGAGATTTAAAAACTGTGTTTTATCCTCAGCGGACAAGTTGCTTAGGATAAAAAAGGACAGGGTTCCAACAACTGTAGCATTTAGCGGCTCGTGCTTTAGATTTGTTGCCAGTTTATAAGAAACGAGTAGCGCAACATAAACAGCTACAATGCTAATGGTCATGGCATTGATTTGTTCAAAGAATTTGGTCAGACCGATACTTTGGAAGAAGGGCTTGATGCCCCAAAAATCGATGGCATTGAGTAAAGAGGCAGCAGAACTAATCATCATGATTGGCATCATTCCCATCATTGCCTCGGAGATTGTACGCATGTATAAATTACTGGACATTTTCCCTGCCGTCATGGCAAAGACCTGTTTGATTTTATCGTATTTCTTTTGATTCATCTTCTTTACAACATTACTCATTTTTAAAGTCTCTCGCTGCTTTCTAAGTATCTTTCCTTGAGATACTGAATTTGCTTTTCCGTAATTGAAAGTTCTTTTTTTGCATAGTTTTCAATGCTTTGATAGTGAGCCTCGATATAATTTAGGGCTGCTCCCAGAAACCTTGTGTCCGCTTTTTTAAAATAACTTATGGCTTTTACCAGCGAGGGATTTCCCGTTTCTTCCTTAATTTTTTCAAGACTCTGCTGATTTTTATCTTTCTTATAGAGGTTAGTTAAAAGATAGTCTTTGAGGATATCTTTTTTTGCTACGCCAAGCAAGCCTTGCAGGAGGGCAACGCCGTATCCTGTCCGATCTTTTCCGCCTCGGCAGTGTTGAACGATTTTTCCATTATCAGGGTTTAAATAAATCTCTATCATACTTTTATAAACCATTTTACAGTGCGAATCAGTTACAAAGGCATGGTTTTGCTTAATCATTAAAAACTCGACCAAGTCAGGTGTTAACTTACTTTGGTCAGCCATATCGATTTCCCCATATTCTGCAGAAGCTAAGGCTGCTATATCCGCGATGGGCGTCAGATAAAAAGTTTTTTTCTGTCCGAAGTCTTTGTTTTCATTCCCTTGACGTTCTTTGGGGCTTCGATAGTCAATGACACTTTTTATATTTAACTTTTGCAGCGTTTGTCTGTCTTTTTCTGTCAGGTGACTGAGTTCATCTGAGCGGTATAAAATTCCTTTCTTAAGTCTCCTTCCCTCTGTCGTTTCATAACCTCCAAAATCTCGGAAGTTATAGAGTTGTTCCAAGTGAAGCTTGTCCATTAACTTTTATCCTTTCTTTTTTACACTTAGTATAAAAAAATTTGAATAGAAAATATAGAGTATTTGCTGAGTTTGACAGCTTTTCCCAATCTTTTGGGATTTGTCTTAAATTTTTGGGAGAGCACGCCATAGAGCAGCTCTCCAACAACAGCCTTCACCGTTTGGGCTAAAATTTCTGATTTGTTTGTCAATTCTCCTCGCCTTACACGCATAAAACGTCTTTGACCTTTAAAATTTCATCTCAAAGGAGTTAAAAAGCAGTTTTTGTGTGTGAGCCTAATAATGAGAAATTATCTTTTTAAGCAGTTGATAGACGAACGCTGTTTTTCAAAAAGATCATTTTTCATCTCTGGTGAAATTGATTTCAAGCTAGAACCTTGCCTAATTGAGTTTAAATCTTTACTGGGGCATAAGAATACTGCAGTTGAGCGTTTTTTGTGCTGGTTTTCTTCCAGCTCCTTTTTTTATTTATAGAGTTAAATGTTATAATGAAAACGAATATAGACAAAAGAGTTTTTAAAACAACATAAAGCTGCTATAAAAGGAGGATGTCTTGGCAACATTAGAGGAAGTTATTGGACCATATTTGAACGATTTATCTGACAACGAAAAACAAACTTATCATGCTTTGATTGAGCATCAAAGAGACATTCCTAATCTCAGCCTAACCCAGATGGCAGAGCGCATTTACACCTCCAAGTCCTCACTTTTACGCTTTATTCAAAAATTAGGGTTTAAGGGCGTTTCTGATTTCAAGTATTCTCTTGATTGGTCTTTGCCACATGTGGAAGTAGGGCAGGCTGATTTTGACTTGGGGGAGACTGTGCAAGGTATAGACAGTATGTTGACGAAAGGCTTATTGGTGGGGTTTAATGAGCTGATCAAGTCTTCCTCACCCATTTATCTTTGTGCTTCTTCAGAGAGTCAGTACATTTTAATGGAGCTCTTTTCTTATCTCCTCTTGAAAAAGGGCTATCCTTCTTCTCGCCTTCGCATTTCTTCTGCTTCAGAACTTACGATGACAGTATTTAAAAGGCTTTCCAGTCAATCCCTAGTGATTTTTTTCTCAGCACATGCGAAATCTTCAGCGGTCCGGAACGCTTTATACAGCCTTAAAAAACGAGAAATCTCGACCATATTAATCACTGGGCACTCGAGCGAATCGTTAAAAGCGGAGGTGAAGTTACTTCTCGCGATGGATTTTCCTAGTCATCTTTCAGGTATATCCAGTCTTAGATTAGGTTTAAGCAGCCTGTTTATTAATCGTCTTCTAGAAAAGGCCTTATAAAGACAAGTAAAAGTTCTGGAGTAACTTGTTTTTCTCATGCCATAATATCGAAAAAACCAATATTATATATTGATTTAGAGTTAGAAATAGGATATAATATTGAAGTGTTCAATATTTTGTGATGAAATATATCTGGATGAAACAACTTTAACAACAAGATAGGATGCTAGAGAAGATGCCTGAATTACCAGAAGTCGAAAACGTTAGGCAAGGCTTGGAAAAGCTGGTGAAAAACAAAAAAATCCTCAGTATTGAGAGTTCTTATCCAAGAATGGTTCTGACGGGATTTGAGGAGTTAAAAAAAGAACTTGAAGGACGGGAAATTAAAGCTATTAAGCGACGAGGTAAATATTTGTTATTTGACTTTGGACAATGGACGCTAATTTCTCATCTGCGCATGGAGGGGAAGTATCGTGTTGAACCTCTAGATTTTGAAAGTCAGAAACATGACCATATCTTTGTGAGATTTTCGGATGCAGTACTTGTTTATGCAGATGTGCGGAAGTTTGGGACATGGGAGCTGCTAGATTCTGGAGAAGTTGAGCACTATTTTATATCGAAAAAGATTGGCCCTGAGCCCAGAACGGAAGATTTTGATGAGACCCTCTTTTCAAAAAAACTGCATCAATCGCAAAAGAAGATTAAGCCTTATTTATTAGACCAAACTTTGGTTGCTGGTCTAGGAAATATTTATGTGGATGAAGTGCTCTGGCGGTCACAGGTACATCCAGAAACAGTGAGTTCAGAGCTAAGTGCAAAACAAATTCATCTTATTCATGATAAGACGATTGAAGTATTACAGACAGCAGTGGAACGTGGGGGTTCTAGCATCCGCACTTATAAAAATGCGATGGGGAAAGAAGGGAGCATGCAGGAACTCCTTATGGTTTATGGTAAGCAAGGGGAAATTTGCCCCCGCTGCCATAAAGCCGAAATCGAAAAAATAAAGGTTGCAGGCCGCGGCTCACATTTTTGCCCACATTGTCAAAAAATAAAGTGAAAATTCAAGATTTTTACGTGTAAGATTATGGGATGCAATCAGTTTCAAACAAAATGAAAAATGCTATAATATAAAGAGCAAAAAGATTAACGGAGAAAGTAATGGCTACAAAGAAAAAGAAAAAATTAGAAGATATTACAAAAAAATATGGTGCAGAGCGTGAAAAGGCATTGAAAGAGGCCCTTGATCTTATCGAAAAGGACTTTGGGAAAGGCTCTTTGATGCGTTTGGGAGAGGCTGCCAGTCAAAAAGTTCAAGTGACAAGCTCGGGGAGTTTAGCGCTTGATATTGCGCTGGGAGCTGGGGGATATCCCAAAGGACGTATCATCGAAATCTATGGTCCAGAAAGTTCTGGTAAAACAACCGTTGCTCTTCATGCAGTTGCTCAAGTGCAAGCCGAAGGCGGTATTGCAGCCTTTATTGATGCCGAGCATGCCTTGGATCCCGTTTATGCAGCAGCTATTGGCGTAGATATCGATCAGCTTCTTTTATCACAACCTGATTATGGTGAACAAGGCCTGCAGATTGCGGAAAAATTGATTGAGTCAGGCGCTGTTGATCTTGTTGTTGTTGACTCAGTAGCTGCTTTGACACCTCGGGCCGAAATTGATGGAGAAATTGGAGATTCTACAGTCGGCTTACAAGCTCGTATGATGAGCCAAGCTATGCGTAAGCTTGCTGCAGGCATTAACAAGACAAAGACAACAGCTATTTTCATCAACCAATTGCGTGAAAAAGTTGGTGTTATGTTTGGAAGCCCAGAAACAACACCGGGAGGGCGTGCGCTCAAGTTCTATGCTTCTGTACGCCTAGATGTACGTGGAAGTACAAAAATCGAGGAAGGTTCTGGGGACAATAAAACGGCTATTGGTAAGTCAACGAAAATCAAGGTTGTAAAAAACAAGGTTGCGCCACCATTTAAAGTAGCTGTAGTTGACATCATGTTTGGTGAGGGAATCTCAAAAACAGGTGAACTTTTGACAATAGCTGTTGAGGAGGGCATTGTTAAAAAAGCAGGTGCTTGGTTCTCTTATAATGACGAAAAAATCGGTCAAGGCGCAGAAAAAGCAAAGGCTTTTCTTAAGGACAATCCAGATATTTTCAATGAAATTGACCGTCAAGTACGTCAAAAATATGGTTTGATTGAAGGCAGTGAGAAAAAAGAAAGCGAAGAAGCCGAAGATAAAAAGACTGATAAAAAAGTGAGCAAAAAAGCAAAGGCTGAGACTGCTGCCGTGGAAGAAATTGAACTCGAATTAGAATAACAGAAGGGCTAGCTTCTGAATGAAATCGTGGCTGTTGAGAAACAGCAACAATTCTTGAAAATAAAAAATGGAACGCAAGCATGCAGTTCCGGTTCTGTATAATCTGTGGTGGTAGATTAAAATCTACTGCCCTTTTTTTATACCTTGAATAGTCAAGTTAAGTGCAACACCTCTTCAAAAAAGATTTCATAAGGTGTTTTCCAGCCCAAGACCTTTTTTGGTCTTAGATTAAGTTTTTCAATATATTTATCAATGGTTTCAGAAGGTACTTCATCCAT
>NZ_BAAFQO010000024.1:0-21505 GCF_042849115.1 Lactococcus muris
GGCATCCTTGGTTGGTAATGCCAGTAGGAGGTTCAACAGGAACATTTAATGTAATCAATCATTGGAATGCGACGAACTCAGCGATAGGAGGACAGTGGCCCGCCCTCATCCTCCGCGACCAAGACGGTGCATGGACATCAAACATATAGAAATAATAACCCAGTGATTTTTCAGAGGCGAATATCTGGAAAAGTCTTGCAGTGATATGCAAAACAAAATGCTTAAAAAATTTTAAAAAATCCTAAGATTATGATACAATAGAAAGACATGTTTGGGAGTTCTATCCATTCACTCAAAACTAAATAGACGATAAATATAGGTTGGGCGCAAGCTTCAAGAGATTTCCTCCGAGGGTAAGGAGGAGGTTTTTTGATAGCTTGCGTCCTTTTTGTTTACATTCTTTTTTCTTTAGATTGTCTAAGAAAAAGCGAAGTGTAACCCTAACTGTCGAAAATACAAGGAGGAAGCTTTTGGAATTTTATAAAAAAGCAAAAGAAGAAGTTATTGCGGAGTTTTTGGTGGACCCAAAAACAGGTCTGACTGACGAACAAGTCCTGAAGCAAAGAGAGCTTTATGGCGAAAATAAACTTCCTGATGAAGAGGAAGAATCATATTTAGCCACATTTCTTAAAAGTTTTAAAGAACCGATTGTTATTGTGTTACTCGGAGCGGTTGCCTTATCATTTGTGAGCTCCTACCATGCCTTTCACTTTCAAAATGACAGCAAGCATGGTCTAGAAGCAATGTATGAAGCCATTGCGATCTTAATCTTAATTCTTATCAATGCCTTTTTAGGTTTCTATCAAGAAATCAGTGCGCGCAAAAGTTTAAATGCACTTAAAGAGATGAACAACCGTTATGTGACCGTTTTACGAAATGGGCAGTTTGAAAAAATCTACTCAACGGAACTTGTCACAGGCGATATCGTCAAAGCCTCTATAGGAGATTTTGTCGAAGCAGATGTCCGCTGGATTGAAACCAATGAACTCCAAGTTATCGAGTCACATTTGACTGGAGAAGCAGATGCGATCAGCAAGCATACAGAGGCAATTCTCGAGACGACAGAGCTAGGTGATCGTCATAATATGGGCTTCTCCGGTTCAAGCGTTTCTGGTGGACAAGGCTTAGGGATTGTTGTGGCTGTTGGTGAACATACCGAACTTGGTAAAATTGCCAAGTTGATTCAAGCTGTTGAAAACAGGACATCGCCGCTGCAAAATACGGTTCATAAGTTAACCAAAACATTGATGCTAGTCTCAGCAGGTATCGTTGTCTTTACTCTCGTAGTGGGTATCATCCAAGCTGGTGAATTAAGCATAGCATCAATTACATCTGTTTTATCAACCTCAATCGCCTTAGCTGTAGCCTCTATACCTGATGCTCTACCTGCTGTGCTTTCGATTGTTTTAACGATTGGCGCTGCCAAAATGGCGAAGAATAAGGGGCTTATCAAGTCACTTAACAGTGTGGAAACATTAGGAAGCACTTCCTACATCTGTTCAGATAAAACAGGAACACTTACCAAAAATGAAATGACCGTTACACATTTCTATACAAACGGTCAATACTATGAAGTTTCTGGTTTGGGCTATACTCCAGAAGGGGAAATTCGTAGTCTGTCCGAAGACGAGCAAGCTTCTTCATTTTCGGCCTTTATCGCTGGCGCCCTTTTGTGTAACGAGTCAGATCTCAAAGAAGTTGAAGGAAAATTCGTGCCCTTTGGTAATCCAACTGAAATTGCCTTGACCGTTTTAGGGCAAAAAGCTGGCCGCACAAAAACTCAACTTTTAGAATCGCACGTGCTCATCAGGACACTGCCCTTCACCAGTGACCGTAAAACAATGAGTGTCATCGTCAAAAAAGGCGACAACTACCTTCTCTATATCAAGGGAGCGCCAGATGTTCTGGTTGAGAAAAGTCGTGCCCTTTTGATTGATGGTGAATTAAATACCGAAGAAAGTGAAAAACAAAAATTTATCACTACCGTAAATGACTATGCCAATGAAGCTTTGCGTACCTTGGCGGTAGGTTACCGTATCCTCAGCAAGGAAGAAGCAGAACAAGGCAAGCTGGAAGATTTAGAGAAAGATATTATCTTGACAGGTGTCGCAGGCATTATTGACCCTGCTCGTGAAGAAGTTAAGGACTCTGTCAAAACATTGCAAGATGCCAGTGTCGAAGTCGTTATGATTACAGGCGATCATGAGAATACAGCACGTGCGATTGCTTATAATCTAGGTATTGTAAAATCCAAAGAGGCTAAAGTCATCAAAGGTATCGAAATTGAAGAAATGACAGATGAAGAACTTTACACTGCCGTTAAAACGACAAATGTTTATGCGCGGGTTTCTCCTGAACACAAGCAAAGAATAGTGAAGCAACTGCAAAAACACGGAGAAGGTGTGGCGATGACAGGTGACGGTGTTAATGATGCACCCGCCCTGAGAGCAGCTGATATTGGTATAGCCATGGGTATCGCGGGAACTGAGGTAACCAAGGACTCTGCCGACTTGATATTACTTGATGACAAGTTTACGACGATCGAAAAAACAGTTGAAAACGGAAGAACGATTTACGCCAACATTAAGAACTTTATCCGTCATGAGTTGACCACCAATGTCGCAGAAGTGCTTTCCCTGATATTGGGCTTGCTTTTCTTCACTGTAAGTATCGGTAATGTTGACTATACAACACCGACTTTAACAGCCTTAATGGTCCTTTGGGTCAATATGGTCAGTGATGCCGTACCATGCTTTGCTCTAGGATACGATGTCGCCGAGTCAGACATTATGAATGAAAAACCGCGTGATCCAAAAGAGTCTGTCCTTGCCAACTACACATGGTCGAGGGTTTTGATACGTGGGACAATCATGGGGCTGATGGTCTTTGTCGCCTTTGTTTGGGCAGCCAAACAAGGCATGTCAAGCAATGAAGCACAAACGGTTGCCTTCTTAACCCTCGTTTATGGGCAATTATGGCATGTTTTTGATGCAAGAAGTTCACAAACTCTCTTCAGAAGAAATCCATTCGGCAATCCACGTTTAGTCCTTGCTGTTGTCTTTGCAGGAATTTCTTCTTTCTTAGTAACGATAATTCCATTCTTTAATGTTGTCATGGGAACTGCGCCATTGAGCTTACCTGTTTATCTTCTCGTCCTCTTTGTACCGGCCTTACCAACCTTTATCTTATCGGGGATTAAGGAAGTCTTTAACGTCAAAATTTGGTAAGAGGAACTTTTTGAGAGGGGATAAGAGATTATGCTAAAATAGCAGTATAATAATCTTGGAAAGGAACTTTACATATGGAAAAAGTTAAAAGTTTTTTCACAGCAAAAAGAATTTTGGTTCTCTTGATTCTTTTGCTTGTCCTTACCTTTGCAGTCCTGAACTTTGCGCCTGTCAGGATAAATATGCTATTTTTCACTATTGATATTCCCATGTTCTACGGTATTATTGCTGTGGGCTTGATTGGGTTTGTTTGCGGCTATGTGATACGGGGCAGAAAATAAGGAAGATGACGAAAGACCGAAGGCTCCTTCGGTCTTTTTATATCGCTTGGTGGTTTATAACAAAAGTATTAGAATTTAGAGAGAAATGCAAAAGAGGAAAACCACCATGGAAGAACTGATAGGCTATTATATTAGAAATAAAGAGTTTAAAAAACTTCAAGCCATGCTGCAAGACCTGCCCAAACACGAGTTGAAAGAGATCTTGCTGCACTTAAAGATTGATGAACAAGGCAGTCTCTTTGAAGCTCTAGCGGAAGATAAAGCGCTCGAGTTGTTTAAAGTACTGCGCATCAGCCAGCAAAAAAATCTTTTATCCACACTCAAGCCACCGATGGTACAGAGTATCCTGAACCAGCTCTCGCCTGATGATAGGGTGAAGCTTTTTGATCGATTACCGGAGAAGCAGTTCAAGAGTTTTCTAAGTATCTTAAGCGCTGCAAACCGAGAGGAGACACTCAAACTTCAAGCCTATACACCAGAAACCGCAGGAAGAATCATGACGACAGAGTATGTGACTTTGACGGGAGAGTTGACACAGGAGGAAGCCCTGTCTAAAGTTTCGGATGAAGCACGACGTAAAGAAAACATCTATATCCTCTTTGTCGTTGATATGCAGGAAAAACTTCAAGGCTTCATCACTCTAGGGCAGCTTTTGACAGTAAACCCTAAGGTGCTTATCCAGGATGTAATGTCTCAACAGCCGTTCTCTGTTAAAACATCGGACGACCAAGAACAGGTCGCCCAGAAGGTAAAGGAGCTTGACCTGATCGCTTTAGCTGTGACGGATGAGGAGGAGCGTTTGGTCGGCATCCTTACCTTTACCCTCGATGAGATTCAGCGCCTTAAAGTTTTTATGCGAAAGTAGTATCCTTTGACAGCCTATAGAGCAAGTGCTATAATCAATAGCAATTCTAGCCATACAGAAAGGAAGTTCTTATGTCGATTTATGATTTTACTGTCAAAGGGAGTCAAGGAGAAGATGTTTCTCTCTCTGCTTATGAAGGAAAGGTGTTACTCGTTGTCAATACTGCTACAAAGTGTGGCTTTACACCACAATATGACGGACTCCAAAAGCTCTATGAGGAGTACAAAGATGAGGGGTTAGAGATACTTGACTTTCCTTGCAACCAGTTCAAAGAACAAGCTCCAGGAACAGCCGAGGAGATCAATCAATTTTGCAGCCTTAACTACGGCACGACCTTCCCTCGTTTCCAAAAAATTGATGTCAATGGAGAAAACGAAAGTCCATTATACACTTGGCTAAAAGAGGAAAAAGGTAGCCCTCTAGGCAAGAATATCAAGTGGAATTTCACCAAGTTTCTAATTAATCGCCAAGGGGAAGTTGTTGCACGTTACGCGCCAACCACAATACCCGAAAAAATTGCCAAAGATATTGTACAAGAACTGAAGACAGTATAAACAAAGGGAGCCCAGCGCTCTCTTTTTTTTTCATTTTCTGACTAGAATTTATGGGGACTTAGTGTAACATTCTTAAGTTATATTGATTTCATGAGGCAGGTCCTTTACCTTCAACATTTTTATGTTAAAATAGAAGAATGATTTTACTACAAGGAAACGGGATAGCACGCACTTTTGGTGGCGATGTTTTATTTGAAAATATAAATTTTAATCTTCAGGACCACTCACGCATGGCTTTAGTCGGACGAAATGGTGCGGGGAAATCGACTTTATTGAAGATTATCGCAGGGGTTGAGGAACCATCTGCCGGGTCGATTTCTAAAGTCAAGGACTTGCATTTAAATTATTTGGCTCAAGATACAGGACTTTCTTCAGAATTAACTATTTTTGAAGAAATGTTGACGGTCTTTGAAAAACTTCGCCAAACAGAGCAACAATTGCGTCAGATGGAGATGCAAATGTCTGAATTAACGGGTGCCGACTTAGAGAGTTTGATGCACCGTTATGATGCTTTGTCCGAGGAATTCCGTCAAGCCAACGGTTTTACCTATGAAGCAGAGATCAAGTCAGTACTTAATGGTTTTCGTTTTGATGAAAAGATGTGGGACCGTGCCATTTCTTCCTTATCTGGCGGACAAAAAACGCGATTAGCTCTGGCAAAAATGCTTTTAGAAAAGCCTGATTTGCTGATTTTGGACGAACCAACCAATCATTTGGATATTGAAACACTGGCTTGGTTAGAAACTTACCTGAAAAACTATTCAGGAAGTCTTTTGATTGTCAGTCACGACCGTTATTTCTTGGATAAGGTTGTCACTGAGACCTTAGAGATTTCACGCGGCAAGCTGACACGCTTTGCGGGGAATTACAGTAAATATATCGAACTCAAGGCAGAGATGCTCGCCACTGAGCAAAAAAACTATGACAAGCAACAAAAAGAAATCGAAAGACTAGAAGATTTCGTTGCTCGAAACATGGTTCGTGCCTCCACAACAAAACGTGCCCAATCTCGTCAGAAGAAGCTGGAAAAGATGGAACGTATCGAAGCACCAACCGGAAGTGAAGCTGCTGCACACATGACTTTTTCTCCAGCTAAAAAGTCGGGCAATATCGTCCTTACGGTGGAGGATGCAGCTGTAGGCTATGATAAAGTGCTGTCCGAGCCTATCAATATCGATACACGAAAACACGATGCTATTGCTATTGTAGGACCAAACGGTATCGGGAAAACAACGTTGATTAAGTCGATTGTGGGTCAAATTCCTCTTCTTAAGGGTCAAGTAAAGCTTGGTGCCAATGTCGACTTAGGCTATTATGACCAAGAACAGGGACGTCTAACGTCTTCTAATAGTGTTCTTG
Source organism: Lactococcus muris (assembly GCF_042849115.1). Lineage (NCBI taxonomy): Bacteria > Bacillati > Bacillota > Bacilli > Lactobacillales > Streptococcaceae > Lactococcus > Lactococcus muris. Next base: position 6,287 of record NZ_BAAFQO010000024.1, read on the forward strand.
ACGAGATTTGGAATGAACATCGTCTTTTACCAGAAGTAGAGATTCGCAATCTTTTAGGCGCTTTCCTTTTCAGCGGTGAAGATGTGAAAAAGACCGTTTCGATGTTATCCGGGGGAGAAAAAGCACGCCTTCTCTTGGCAAAACTTGCCCTGCAACATGACAATTTTCTTGTATTGGATGAACCCACCAACCACTTGGATATTGATAGCCGTGAAGTGCTAGAAAATAGCTTGATAGACTTTGACGGCACCTTACTTTTTGTCAGTCATGACCGCTATTTTATTAACCGTGTGGCAACCAAAGTCCTCGAAATATCGCCACAAGGAAGTAAACTTTATCTGGGCGATTATGATTACTATTTGGAGAAAAAACTTCAAGAAGAAGAGGCGCATCAAGAAGTTGTTTGGGAAGAAAAGCCAGAAAGTGCGGGTCAGATGGACTATGCACAGCAGAAAGAGGCGCAGAAAATCCGCCGAAGATTAGAACGTGAAGTCAATGCTGCAGAAGAAAAGCTTGCCACTTTGGAAAAGCAAAGCGAAGAAATTTCACACGCCATGTTAGAGGTAACAGATGATTTTGTTAAACTGGGTGAACTCCAAGCAGAGCTGGATCAACTGGCTGTACAAAAAGAAGAAGCCGAGATGAATTTACTGGAAGTAATGGAGAGTCTGGAAAGTTTATGATGCTGAAACAGAAAAAATAATCTATCAGAAAGAAATACTATGGAAAAAATTACTTATGACTATGCAAAAATTTCGGATTTAGGTGGAATCATGCACATTGAAACGACGGATTTTTCGCCAAATGAAGCTTCCTCACGAGAGTCAATGCTGGAACAAATTGAACGTATTAGCGACTCATTTTTGGTGGCACATAACGAAAGGGGTACAGTTGTGGGATATGTGGCTGGTCCTGTGACAGCTGGTCATTTTGTGGAGGATAGAATGTTTGAGCACTCGGAGCGTAACCCGAATTTTTATGGCTATCAGAAAATCACAAGTTTGGCAGTTCATCCTGATTATCAGGGGCAAGGAATCGCCAAGGAGCTGATGTCCCGCTTTATCGAGCAGGCGCGACTGAAAAATCGGCGAGGTGTGAGCTTAACTTGTCATGATTATCTGGTGGGCTATTATGAAAGATATGGATTTGTCAACAAGGGCATTTCTGAATCTCAATGGGGCGGCGAGATTTGGTATGACATGACTTTAGAGCTTAGAAAATCACGTTGACAATCTTGTTTTTTTTAAATAGAGTTTATGATTGCAAACTTCGACTAAATCTGTTAGACTATATAGCGATGAACCTTTAAATTAGCACGAGAGGCTAGCAAGGAAACCGTATAATTGTCTATTTATATAGTATTTAGGAGCATTCTAAGTATTATCGGCATATTTTTTTACGCACTTGCAGCTTTCTGCAGGTGTTTTTTTCTATAATACCGTGCTGTTCAGACTAACTTAAAGGACTAGAAAAGAGGAAAATATGTCATTATCAAAAACTATTGCTGCTGATTTATTAGAAATAAAAGCTGTAAGCTTATCGCCAAGCGCGCCTTTCACTTGGGCGAGCGGGATTCAGTCTCCTATCTACACAGACAACCGTGTGACTTTGGCTTATCCAGAAGTACGTACACGTATTGAGCAGGCTTTTGCGGATTTGGTCAAGGCAGAATTTCCAGAGGTTGAAGTGATTGCAGGTACAGCTACAGCCGGTATTCCTCATGGTGCGATTATCGCTGATTATCTGGAGCTTCCTTTTGCCTACATCCGCAGCAAACCAAAAGATCACGGGGCAGGTAACCAGATAGAAGGTCGTGTTTCGAAGGGACAGAAAATGGTTGTGGTTGAAGATTTGATTTCAACAGGAGGTTCAGTATTAGAGGCGGTTGCTGCGGCACAACGTGAAGGCATCGAGGTGTTAGGTGTTATCGCTATCTTTACCTATCAGTTGGAAAAAGCAACCTTAAAATTTGAACAAGCCCAAGTACCGCTACATACTTTGACAAATTATTCTGAACTGATTCAAATCGCACAGGAAACGGGTTATGTAACAGAGGATGAACTTGAAATGCTTAAAAAATTCAAGGACAATCAGGAAACGTGGAATAAATAACATAATAAATATTATGTAAAATGCAAGAAAGGGAACAGATGATACTCATAAAAAATGGCCGTGTAATCGATCCTAAGACGGGTTTTGATCAAGTTGCGGATGTGTTAATTCAAGACAAAAAGATTATTCGTATTGCCAAAGATTTGGAAGAAGAAGATGCGGAAATTATTGATGCCAGCAACTTGATTGTTGCACCAGGGCTCATCGATATTCATGTGCATTTCCGTGAACCAGGTCAAACGCATAAAGAGACGATACACACTGGGGCTTTATCTGCAGCACGCGGTGGCTTTACGACGGTTGTGATGATGGCAAATACTAAACCGATTTTATCAAGTCCTGAAGTACTTGCAGAAACACTGAAACTTGCAAATGAAGAGAAGATTCATATTAAGTCCGTTGCTTCTATTACCAAAGATTTTGATGGACAACATTTGACGGATTTTGATACTTTACTGGCGGCAGGCGCAGTTGGATTTTCGGATGACGGTATTCCACTCAGTGATTCAGGCGTTTTACATGAAGCATTAAAGAAAGCCAAGAAAACCGATAGTCTGCTCTCTATTCACGAGGAAGATCCCAACTTAGTGGATACGCTTGGAATCAATGAAGGCGAAGTGGCACATCAATGTGGCCTGACAGGAGCGACAAAGGTGGCCGAATACAGTATGATAGCACGTGATGCCATGCTGGCTTTGGATACTCAAGCCCGTTTACATATTCAACATTTATCCGCTGGAGAAAGTGTAGATGTAGTTCGTTTTGCGCAAAAGATGGGCGCAAAAGTCAGTGCTGAAGTCACACCGCAACATTTTTCATTGACAGAGCAAGCAGTACTAGAGATAGGGACAAATGCCAAGCTTAATCCTCCACTGCGTCAGACAAAAGATATTGCAAAAATCTTGGAAGGTTTGAAAGATAATACTATTAGTGTTATCGCTACCGATCATGCCCCACATACACATGAAGAAAAAAATGTTGCTCTGGCTAAAGCACCGAGCGGCATGATTGGCTTGGAAACTTCTTTGCAACTTGGGCTTACGCATCTGGTAGCGCCTGGGCATCTCGAGCTGATTCAATTATTAGAAAAAATGACTGCTAATCCAGCCAAACTGTATGGTTTTGATGCAGGATATTTAGCGGAAGGCGGCCCGGCCGATATCACCATTTTCGATGCCAAGAACACTTATAAAGTGGATGAAAACTTTGATTCAAAAGCCAGCAACTCACCATTTATTGGTCAGGAACTTTTGGGACAGGTAAAATATACGCTTTGTTCAGGAGAAATTGTTTACCACTCATAAAAATCTTGCAAGAGCTTACATAAATTGTTAAAATGATTTTAATGTTTAATAAATTTTATTCTAAGCAATAGGAGAAATCTCATATGAAAATCACTAAAACAATTAATGCTCCTGTCGAATTTGTCTACAATCAGATTCTGAATTCATCACTTTATGATATCGAAAAACATACCGGTCGCAGGCCTGATATCAAGTCTCTTAGTGGCTTTGAGTACTCAAAAACATTTGGCAAAAACCAACATGGAACCATTAAGATTGACGAGGTAGTGACAGCCACCAGTTACGCTTTCACTACGAAAACTATTCGCAACACTTTTCATACGCGCTGGAGCTTTCAGCCGGTCAATGGTAAGCAGACTCAAATAAATATCGAGGAAAGCCGTACTTCAAGCGGAATGATTCAAAAACTGAATGATATGTTTGTTGGAACGCTTCTGGGGCACTGGAAAAAACGTCAAATGGTCGCTATTCTAAATCATATTGAACAAGCTTATAGTGGTGGGAAGTGACGATATGGAAAAGAAACAACATGAACTTTTCGAACTGGCTACGTATGCTTTTAATAAGCCAAGAAGTAAAGAAAGAGAAGAGGCGTTTGAGAAACTTTTGAGTTTTTCAAAACCTTACAGTTACCGGGAAAATGGTGAATTATCCTCTATGATTATCGACACTTCTTTTCATGTCTACTGGAAGGAGGCGAAACTAAAGATGTCAGGGATTGGTTATGTTGCCTCTTACCCAGAATTTAGAGGGAACGGCAGTATTCGCAAACTCATGACCGATATTTTGGAAGACAACTATGAAGCTGGCACTGCCTTAAGCTATCTGGCACCTTTTTCTTATCAGTTTTATGGTCAATTTGGCTATCATTACGCTTTCGACCAAAAAGCTTATACGATACCTGCCCAAGAATTTCCCAAGGGCAAAAAAACAGCAGGACAGGTGCAGCGTCGTACTGTAAGTGAAGAACTTTTTGAAGATATGGCTGAGGTCCATGATCAAGTCTATAACCAAGGTTCTCTGGTCCGTCCGCAACATGTTTGGGAATACTACTTCAAGCATAAAGCACAGCCCTTCTTTGCGACTTATGAGGAAAATGGTAAAATTTTAGGCTACTTAATTTATGAGTTTTCGGATACGGCTTTTGTGATTCGTGAATGTATGACGTTGACCCAAGAAGCTCAAGCTGCACTTTATCGTTTTGTATCCAGCCATGCAGCAAGTTTTGAAGTTATCAAGTGGACAGCACCGTCAAATGTCTTCCTTGAATATGATCTGGCGGAGCCATCGCGAATACAGTTGCAGCTGCGACCCTATATGCAAGCGCGTATCGTTAATCTACAGGCCTTTTTAAAAGTGAACGGCCAACCTGAATTTGCTGCACGTATTGTCGATGATATTTTGCCGCAAAATAATATCTGTGTTGGCCCTGAAACAGACGAGCCAGAAGAAATGACCATTGGTGCATTTACTGCACGTGTCCTACGGGAGAATAAAGCCATTCTTCGTGAATATTTTTAAAGTTATCAATAAAAACGTCAAGTCTTAACATTTTTCATAAGATTTGGCGTTTTTATTAACTTAAACTAAAGAATAAAAACTTTTTTTGTTTCTAAATTTGTAACATGTTTCGGAAATTAGGCCAAAAAATGAAGTTTTTATTAATTTTAGAAAAATAAAAGCGCTATAAATAAGGGTTTCATTAAAAAATATTTGTTTTTTCGCTTAATATTGTCCGGACAAATTATATTTGAAATCGCTTTCCGAAATAGCTATACTATTGGTATAGATAAAAAGAAGGAGATCATTAAAATGGCAGATAAAGTTATTGCACTGGCCTGTGCAGCAGGTATGTCAACCTCATTACTCGTGACAAAGATGCAGCAAGCCGCACAAGAAGCAGGAAAAGATTATGAGATCTACGCAAAGTCTGTAGCCGAAATTGATAATATGTTGTCTAGTTCAGAGAAACCAGATGTATTGCTTCTCGGTCCACAAGTGGCTTATATGAAAAATGAAGTTATTAAAAAAGCAGCAGCAGTTGGTGTTCCTTGTGACGTGATTAAAATGCAAGATTACGGCATGATGAATGGTAAAAATGTCGTCGCCGCTGCAGATGCATTGATGAATGGATAGTGGGAAAATCTAGAGTAAGAAAGGAGTATTATGGGAAAACTAGGTATCTCGATTTATCCGGAACGTTCCAACTTTGAGGCTGACAAAGCCTATTTAGACTTGGCTCACCAATATGGATACACCCGTGTCTTTACTTCACTTTTAGAGATTAAGGGAGATAAGGCAGCTGTTCTTGAGAGCTTTACGAAAGTGATTGCTTATGCAAACAGTCTTGGTATGGAAGTCATGGTAGATATTAATCCTGCCTTATTTGAACAACTTAACATCAGCTATGATGATTTAAGTTTCTTTGATGAAATGGGTGCTGATGGTATTCGTTTAGACCTTGGATTTACAGGAGCTGAGGAAGCACGTATGACTCGCAACCCTTATAATCTAAAGATAGAGATTAACATGAGTCAGGGAACAAGTTATGTGGACAGTATCATGGACTATTCGCCCAACATTGAAAACTTACTGGGCAGTCATAACTTTTACCCCCACCGTTATACAGGCTTGGCATTTGACCACTATGTAAAATGTACGAAGAAGTTCAAGAAGTACAACTTAAACACGATGGCTTTTGTGAATTCGCATGAAGCAACCTTTGGACCTTGGCCTGCTCAAGACGGTCTATGTACGCTAGAAGAACATCGTAACCTTAGCCTAAAGACTCAGGTAAAACATTATAAGCTCTTAGGCGATATTGACGACATTACCATTGCCAATGCCTATGCGAGTGAAGCAGAGCTGAAGCAAATGGCAGAAGCCTTCCATGCACCAATGCCTGAACTTAAAGTGGTTCCCCGACCTACAATGACAGAAAATGAACGCAAATGTGTTTTTGAAGCGATGCACAGTTACCGTGGCGACCGTTCAGAATACATGCTACGTTCAACCATGACTCGCGTTATCTACAAAGACTTGGATTTCCCGCCACATGATACAGATACAATAAAACCAGGCGATGTGATTATTGACAATGATGGATATGGTCAATATAAGGGAGAAACACAAATCGCTCTGAAGGAAATGAAAAATGATGGTCGGGTCAATGTTGTTGGACGTATCTCGGAAGACGAAATGTTCTTACTTGACTTCATCAAGCCTTGGAGTTCGTTTAAATTTATTGAAAGTGATGAGCTATAATTTATAACCTTATACGCAAATAAATTAAAATTTTAGGAGGAATTCTATGAACGGAATTACGATGTGGATGGAGAAATATCTCGTCCCAGTAGCAGCAAAAATAGGGTCGCAAAAGCACCTGGTTGCCTTGCGTGACTCATTCATTGGTATCCTGCCAGCAACACTGACAGGTGCGCTTGCAGCGATGGTATCAGCCATCGTCACAACTTTCCCACAGTCCATTCAGCAGATGGTTTTGGGACCAACCAAGTTTTCACAACTTGCACCAGAAGATGTCTGGACACTTGCGAACACACCAATCATCGGGGATTTGAACAATATTTCAGCTCTCGTTAACCAAGGGACTTTGACAGTTATTGGTCTTATCTTTGCATTCTCTTGGGGTTACAATTTGGCGCGTGCTTATGGTGTCAATGACCTAGCTGGTGGTGTTGTAGCAGTTGCCACTCTCTTCGCTGGTTTGCCAAACCAAATGCCAAAATTCTTGGATGCTTTGGGTGTGAGCGATGCCGGTGTAGCCGCAACAGACAAAATCAATGGCGTACTGACTGGACAAGGTCTTGCAGCATGGAAACCACTCTTTGCTGCTGCACATATGGATGCTGGTGCTTACTTTACCATTATCATTATGGGTGCCCTTGCAGTAATTATTTATGCTAAACTTATGTTAGCAGATATTACTATCAAGATGCCTGAGTCAGTCCCACCAGCAGTAGCAAAAGCTTTCCTTGCGATTATTCCGACGATTACTGCGATTTATGCGGTGAGCTTAATTTACTATATTATTGATAAATTGACAAATGACTCTGTAATTAATTTGATTACACATTATATTGCAGAACCCTTCCAAATTCTCTCACAAAATATTTTCTCAGTTCTTATTGTCACACTCTTCGTCTCAATCTTCTGGTTCTTTGGACTTCACGGACCAAACGTCTTGGCACCTGCTCTTGATGGTATCTGGCTTCCTCTGGGGCTCAATAACCAGGCCCTTTACTTCCAAGTTCACTCAGACGGTATTCGTGACTTAGTAGCGCGTGGCGCGATTGATAAAGCCCATGCCATTAACGGTGACTATGTCAGTCTTTGGGTTCGTGGTTCATGGGATGCCTTTGTCTGGTTTGGTGGATCTGGTGGTACCATTACCTTGATTCTTGCCATTCTGATCTTCTCTAAACGTAAAGATTATAAGACAGTAGGACGTCTTGGTCTAGCACCAGGTATCTTCAATATCAACGAACCGGTGCTCTTCGGTATGCCAATCGTACTGAACGCCATCTTCTTTATTCCATTCTTAATTGCACCATTGGTAGCAGTTATCATCGCTTATGTCGCAACAATGCTCCACTGGGTCGATCCAGTCGTAAGTGCTGTACCGTGGGTAACACCGCCAATTATGAATGCCTTTCTTGCTACAGGATTTGACTGGCGTGCGATTATCTTAGCAATTGTCAATCTAGCTGTAACCTTTGCTATTTGGACGCCATTCGTTATTGCAGCAAACAAGATGGAAGAACCTGAATTATAAAAAAGCAGAAAGGAACCCAATGATTATTGTTAATGTAGCTATGATGCAAGAAAAAGTAATTCAACTTCTAGAAGAAAATGGATTTACTTATAAGGAAAAAAAGGGATTGAAACTCTATTTTCGAGGTCCGAATAGCAACTTAGCCACGGATGCTCAAACTGCAAAACGCTTAATTAAACAAAGTTCATTTGGTTCAGCATTATTCTTTAACGTCGAGGAGGTTTAAATATGGCTTGGATATATGCATTACTTAGTTTATCACTCTTACTTCTAGCTTATCAAAACTGGAGTTTCGGAGGTACACTCTTTATTCTATCTGTAGTCATGCTTATACTGGCACGGCAAAAGAAGAAAAAAGAAGAATAAAAGAGGTTCGCCTGAGCGACCTCTTTTGTTTTTGCACTTGACTTTACAGGACATCACTGTACAATATTTTATAAGACATACATCTTACTAGGAAGTGGCTTAGAAGTTATCTCTTGACTGAATACCCCTAAGGGTATATAATGAGTGTATTAAGAAATTTGAGAAAACCCATGCATAACTCGAAGCCACGTTCCAATATTAGGTAATATTCTGCTGATCCATTAGGCTGAAGGAGATGTGGGATAGAAGCGAAAAGTCACATATTCTGTTAATTGTTAGATACTTGCAAGGCTTTATAGGCACAAGGAACAGCAATTATAAAGATAGGCAGTGGTGCAAGTTTGGGATGATGGATTAAAAAGTAGGGAGAAAAAAATGTCTAAAAAATATCTTATTGTTGGTGGTGTTGCTGGAGGGATGAGTGCGGCAACTCGCCTCCGTCGTTTACAGGAAGATGCAGAAATTATTGTTTTTGATAAAGGGCCTTATGTGTCTTTTGCGAACTGTGGTTTGCCTTACTATCTTTCAGGTGAGATAGAGTCTAGAGATAAACTTATCTTACAAACACCAGAAAGCTTGAAACAACGTTTTAATCTAGAAGTTCGTCCTGATTCAGAAGTTGTTTCTATTGACAAGGAATTGAAGGAAATAACGGTTGTTTCTGATGGAAAGACCTATAAGGAAAGCTATGATTCGCTTATCTTATCTCCTGGGGCCAGTCCTTTCATTCCGGATATAAAAGGTTTAGCAGAAGCTCATAATGTATTTAGTTTGCGCAATATCCCTGACTTGGATAAGATAACAGGTTATATGGAAATTAAACATCGTAAGCAAGCTGTGATTGTAGGTGCAGGCTTTATCGGTTTGGAAATGGCTGAAAACTTGAGAAAGCTTGGTTTGGATGTGACAGTTATTGAAAAGGCAGATCATGTTTTGCCAACACTTGATCAAGAAATGGCTCTCTACATTGAAGAAGAGTTAGAACGAAATGGCTTAAACGTTATGACCGGCCTTTCTGTCGTTGAGTTTCAAGATGAAGGCAGGACAGTAATTCTTGAAAATGGCGATGTTTTGACTGCGGATTTAGTTATTCTTTCAGTAGGGATTCGTGTAGAGTCCAAGTTGGCAGCTGATGCTGGTATTGCATTGGGTATGAGAGGAGCTATTCTCGTAGATGAGCACTATCAAACTTCAGTACCTGACATCTATGCTGTGGGTGATGCTATTCTTGTTAAAAATCAAATCACCAATCAAGAGGCGCTTATCTCTCTCGCAAGTCCGGCGAATCGTCAAGGGCGCCAAGTGGCTGATGTTTTATCAGGGCTTCCTGTGACAAATAAAGGAAGTATCGGAACAGCTATCGTTAGAGCCTTTAACTTAACAGCAGCTTCGACAGGGATTTCGGAAAGACAAGCTCAAGAGTTGAACTTGAAGTATAAAGCAGTACACATAACAGCAAATGATCATGCAGGTTATTATCCGGGCGCAAGTTCTATTTTACTTAAACTTATTTTTAATCCAGAAGATGGACAAATTTATGGTGCATCAGCCTTGGGGGAAAAAGGGGTTGATAAACGCATTGATGTTCTAGCTACAGCAATCAAAGGAAGCCTAACTGTTTTTGATCTTCCAGAGTTAGAGTTGACCTATGCACCACCGTTTGGCTCGGCAAAAGATCCTGTGAATATGATTGGTTATGCAGCCATAAATATTGCTATGGGGCTGTCCGACAATATCCAATGGCACCAGTTGAAATCAGAACTTGCTAAAGGCAAAGTATTATTAGATGTTCGTCAAGAAAGCGAAGTGGCACAAGGTGGATTTGAAGAAGCAATAAATATTCCTTTAAATGATTTACGTGAAAATCTGGATAAACTTGATAAAAATAAAGAATATATCGTGAGCTGTCAATCGGGGCTTCGCTCCTATACTGCTGAACGTATTTTGAAACAGGAGGGCTATAAGGTAGAAAACCTTGATGGTGCTTATGGTCTTTATAGTAAAGTCATGGGAATCCTTGCTTGAAATCGAAATGAAGAAGTTGAGACAGAAACAGCGTTTCGACTTATGTTAGTCAAAATAAAAAATAAAAAATAAAAAATCTGAATGGCGTGCACAAAATTACGTGATTCAGATTTTTCATTTTTGACAGCTTTTCTATAAAAATTTTTGCTGAATTTGCAGTTTGCATATGGTATAATGTTAAAAAATATCGTTAGATTGAGAGAAAAAATGCGACTCGAAATATATGAGGAAAAATCAGATGGTGCTGGAGCTGCCATTGCTCAGGTCTTTGCGGCTTTCAGCGAAGAAGCAGAAAATGAACAACTGCAAACAGCACGCTATAACTTGGAAGATGAACCGGACCGGTTTACCCGTCATCCTCTGGTCAGTCAGGCCATGCAGAATATGGAACAGGCTCTGCCATTAACGATTGTTGATGGTGAAATTATGCTGATAGGAGAGTATCCTGATATGGAAGATTTGACAGAGATCACAGGAATGAATTTTCAAGATATAAGAAATAAGGGTTGCCAATGCAGCAACTGTAGATGTGGAAAGGGATAATATGATGATTGAAAATTTTCAACGGCCAACAAAGGAAGAGTACTTTAAAGAAATTGTTGAGGTTGTAGCCAAGCGTTCGACCTGTACGCATGCTCAAGTGGGAGCACTTTTAGTGACCGCTGATGGTCAGATACTTTCAACAGGATATAACGGTTCTGTAGCGCTTATGCCACACTGTACGGATGTTGGATGCTTGGAAGACAAAGATGGACACTGCATTGCTACAGTGCACGCTGAACAAAATGCGATTGCACAAGCAGCGAAACACGGTGTTTCTCCTGAAGGAGCCATTCTTTATACAACACTCTTTCCTTGCATTGCCTGCCTCAAACTAGTATTAGCAGCAGGAGTAAAGCATATCAAATACATCAATGAATACCATGCCAAAAATCCTTATGAGGAAGAGCTTATTGAAACTTTGGGTATTCAAGTTGAAAAAATATAAAAATTCTAGAAAGCCTGTTTTTTTCTATATTAACGAAAGCTAAGTTCATTTTAAATTTGTTGATAAAATTCTTTTTTACTCCAGCTTTTTACGCCTATTTTTGCTAGAATAGAGGAATGGGAATAAAATACAGTCAAACACATAAAGTCGCCTTTTATGAGAGTGATACTCGAGGAAAAATGAGGATATCTGACCTTCTTGCCGTAGCGCTTCAAACTTCGGGAGAACAGTCGTATACATTGAACCGCAGTGACACATGGGTTTATGAGAACTTTAATCTTTTTTGGGCTGTCATTGAGTACGAGATTCATCTTTACAAGCTTCCAGAATTTAATGAAGTTATTACGATTGAAACAGAAGCTACCTCTTACAACAAGTTTTTCTGTTATCGTGACTTCATTTTCAAAAATAATAGCGGTGAAATTTTAGTCAAAATAAGTTCCACATGGGTTTTGATGAACAAGGATACCCGAAAAGTAGAACGTGTGGTTGATGAAATTGTTGCGCCCTATGAGGCACCAAAAGTCAGTAAAATCACCCGCCCACATAAATATCTTGCTTTATCAGAAGAGGCAAGTTGTAACTTAGCATTTCCGGTTCGTTTTTCTGACCTTGACATGAATGGTCACGTTAACAATGCCAGATATTTTGACTGGGCTGTCGATCAGTTAGACTATGATTTCCGAATGGCATACGAACCTAAGAAAATATATATACGTTACAATCATGAGCTACTTTACGGAAATCATGAATTTATTGAACCTGTCTTTGAGTTTCAAGGAAATACAACCTGTCATATCATTAGGAAAGATGGTATAGATAATGCTAATATTGAAATTGTATGGTCGAAAATAATTGAGGAGGACTAAGTACAGATGAAAAAGAATTATAAGGGTTATCTTATTGATTTAGACGGTACGATTTATCTGGGAAATCATCGCATTCCAGCAGGAGAGGATTTTATTCATCGCTTGCAAGCAGCTAATATTCCTTATTTGTTTTTGACTAACAATACAACGAAAACGCCGCGCGTGGTTCAAAAACGCTTAGCGACAGAATTTAATATTGAGACGCCTTTAGATACAATCTACACAGCAAGTGCAGCAACCGTAGATTATATGGATGATTTGGGTCTGGAAAAGACGGTGTATGTTATCGGTGAAGATGGATTAAAAGAAGCAATCTATGGAGCAGGCTATAAAAAAGAGCGTGAAAATCCCGCCTATGTTGTCGTTGCTTTAGATACTGATCTCACGTATGAGATGCTTGCTTTGGCAACGCTCGCTATCCATAAGGGAGCTAAATTTATTGGCACAAACCCTGACTTGAATCTCCCAAGTGAACGTGGACTTTTACCAGGAGCAGGTTCATTAGTCAAGATGATTGAAGCTGCAACACGTGTGCAAGCAACTTATATTGGAAAACCTGAGGCCATCATTACGGAAAAAGCGGTTAAAAAATTAGGAATCCCTAAGGAAGAATTGCTGATGGTTGGTGATAACTACTTGACAGATATCCGCACGGGGATTGATAACGGTATTGATACTTTATTAGTCACGACGGGCTTCACTAAAGCAGAAGAAGTGCCAAACCTTCCAATTTCTCCAACATATGTCGTTTCAAGCTTGGAACATTGGGAAGTGTAGCATGCGAGAACGCCTAATTTTTACGAGTGTTATTTTATGGGGGACAGCTACTGCAGTCAGTTTGACTTTACTTTTAGCTGTTCCGCTTTTCTATGTAGATATTCATCTGGAAAACTTGCCGCAAGCATCAGGCCTTCCAGCAGAAACGCTGAGACATAATTTCAACATACTCATGGCTTATCTTGTCAATCCCTTTGCAAACACCTTGCATATGCCAGACCTTCCTTCATCTCCAGAGGCTTTGCAGCACTTTAAAGATGTAAAAAAACTTTTCATGCTTGCTTTAGGCCTTATGATTGTACTAAGCCCGATGATTTTCCTTTTTTTAAAGGAACATCTGGCTATCGTCTATCACAATGGCATACGGTTTGTGATGGGTACGCCTCTGTTTATAGGATTGGTTGCTGCCTTGATAGGCTTTGATAACTTTTTTATCTATTTTCATGAAATCTTTTTCTGGGATGATACGTGGCTTTTTAATCCTGATACAGATCCTATCATCAATGTTTTAACAGAAAATTATTTTATGTACACTTTTATCCTATTTCTTATTCTCTTTGAGCTCCTCTTTTTTCTCCTTTATTGGTCAGGAAATAAACGGGTACAAAGGAAATTTATCGGTAAAACCGAACGATGAGTCGTAAAACTGATGTGAAATCAGTTTTTTTCTATTTTTTTAGGGCAATATGCGTTAAAATAGATAAGGAAGGTTTGGTTGCAGAGATATTTATCGCCAAACTAGAGAAGTTTTCACAGAGGAAAACTCGGTCGGTATTCTGTAATAACAAATGAATAAAGAGGCATTTTTATGAACACAATGGTTCCAGTTTTTGATTACGAAGATATCCAACTTATCCCAAATAAGTGTATTATTAACAGTCGTAGCGAGGCAGATACGTCAGTTAAGTTAGGAGCTCATACTTTTAAACTTCCTGTTGTTCCTGCAAATATGCAAACGATTATCGACGAAAATATTGCTGAAATGTTAGCCAAGCAAGGTTATTTCTATATTATGCACCGCTTTGAAGAAAGTACACGTAAGGACTTTATCGAAAAGATGCATGCTCAAAATCTCATTGCATCAATTTCTGTTGGCGTTAAAGACAACGAACGTCAGTTTGTCCGTGATTTGGCGGAAACAGCGACTATTCCAGATTACATTACTATCGATATTGCCCATGGGCATGCCAACTCTGTGATTGAGATGATACAACTCATAAAACGTCTCATGCCACAAGTCTTTGTTATTGCTGGTAATGTGGGAACACCTGAAGCTGTTCGCGAGTTGGAAAATGCTGGTGCGGATGCGACTAAAGTCGGAATCGGTCCAGGAAAAGTTTGTATCACTAAGGTAAAAACAGGTTTCGGAACAGGCGGCTGGCAACTCGCAGCTCTTCGTTGGTGTGCAAAAGCAGCAAGTAAGCCAATCATTGCTGACGGTGGGATTCGTACACATGGTGATATTGCAAAATCTGTCCGTTTTGGTGCAAGTATGGTGATGATAGGCTCTCTCTTCGCCGCACATGAGGAGTCACCAGGTAAAACCATTGAGCAGGACGGAAAACTTTACAAAGAATATTTTGGTTCAGCTAGTGAATATCAAAAAGGTGAGCATAAAAATGTTGAAGGGAAAAAAATCCTCTTGCCGCACAAAGGCTCTCTAAAAGATACACTTAAAGAAATGCAAGAAGACCTTCAGAGCTCGATTTCCTACGCTGGTGGCCGTGACCTCAATGCCCTACGCAAAGTAGATTATGTCATCGTGAAAAACTCAATTTGGAATGGTGATTCATTATAAAATGTAAAAAGCTGTCAGTACTTACTGTCAGTTTTTTACGTCTTTCAAAGGCAATTATTTTGGTTCTGTATAATCTGTGGTGGTAGATTAAAATCTACTGCCCTTTTTTTATACAAGAAAAGCCATAGTAATTCGCTAAAATGTAGTTACCACACAAACACTTTAGTTAAGGATTCCTATGACTCATT
>NZ_BAAFQO010000025.1:0-17747 GCF_042849115.1 Lactococcus muris
TTGAATCGACAGGTCTATACAAGAGGTCTCCCTCTCGCATATAGTCATTCTACTTTATTCAGTTTTCAATGGTCTATCATTCTCACAAGTCCCTCGCTTGCGACAACTATTATATTCTACCAAACTATCAAAAACTTGTCAACTATTTAGTGGGCGATTTCCTGAAAATTTTTTCCTTCGTTCGTTAAACACTTCTGTTATCACATTTGTACGCTCCTAAAAAAGACACTAGAAGTGTCTTTTTTAGGAGGCTAGCTTACAAGATCGGGCTCAGCAGTCGTGAAAAGTTTTGTTTTATCTTAAGCCATAGTGACTGCTGTACAAGAGTCTTGTCTGTGAGAAGCGTTGATTTTTCCAAATCCATTTCGAATGTTCTTTTCATTTCCTTAGCTACTCCTTCATCGTAACAAAAAGCACTGACTTCAAAGTTTAACTCATAGCTTCTTATATCTTGATTGGTTGTCCCAAATACACCCAGCTTTCCATCCATTACAAGTGTTTTTGAGTGGAGGAATCCATTCGTGTAATTGTAAATTTGAACGCCATGTTTGTGAAGATAGTTTGCATAATATTGTGTTGCTCGGAAAATAAAAGGGTGGTCAGGCATGTTAGGAATCATAATCTTTACATCTACGCCTGAATTAGCTGCTGCTACAAGAGCCGTTATCATTGAGTCATCCGGAATAAGATAGGGTGACTGAATCCAGATATAGTCCTCAGCATCCATAATCATTTTGATAAATCCAGTGCGCAGTGTTTTATTGTCACTCTCCGGTCCATTTGTGACTATTTGAATATCGATATTTCCACTGTCCTCTGGGACTACAAAATAATTATCTTTTCGTTCAAGTTTATCCTTGGGATTTTTAACGGAAACATTCCAATCTCGGATAAAGGTTTCTTGGAGGCCAAAGGCTGCAGTTCCGACAATCCGTCCATGAGTATCTCGCCAAAAACCGAATTTTTTACTGTTGTATATATACTGATCTCCGACATTAAAACCACCCGTCCAGCCAATTTGACCATCAATGACAACAATCTTACGATGTAGGTGATAGTTAAGTCGCGTTTTCATCAAGGCATTACGTGAAGTGATAAAGGGTGTAACCTTCCCACCAGCCTCCTCTAAGGGCTTGAAAAAATCTCTCCTTGTTTTTCCACCCCATGGGTCATATACTACCCTGACTTCAACACCTTCTTTAGCTTTGGAAATCAGATGATCACGAAAGAGAGTGCCAATTTTGTCACTGAAAAAAGCATAATACTCCACATGGATATTATCTTTAGCATTTTTTATATCTTCAAATAAAGCTGCAAATTTTTCTTTACCATCAAGGTAAAAATTGACACTATTGCCTCGACATAAAGGCGTACGTTCCATGTTGTTAAAATACCGTTTAAGAAGTTTTTCATGGGGTGCCATTTCTTTCGGAGCAAACTTTTGGTTATTTTCATGTACTCGCTGACCCAGAATAGATAAATTATATTTGTTTTCCTCTTCAAAACGACGTACAGTTGTTCGATCTAGTCCTCTTCCCAAAAAAAGATATCCAAGAAAACCAATGCCTGGTAAGAAAACTAAAAACATAAACCATGCTAAAATACTAGAAATTGATCTCGGTTTTCTAAAAATTGTCACAAGCGCGAGTACCGTATTAATCATAATCAGCAGCCCAATAAAACTGTAAATTGTCGCAAGAGGCATAAATTATTTCTCCTTAAAAACTCTATAAAATGATAATGTTTACTCAATTATACCAAATTTAGGAGGATATTCACTATGAGCTAAATATAATTTTTCCAGTATCTAAAGGTAGGAGATAGAAATGGGAAAACACTAATATTTTAAAAAGGTATAGGCTGCTAAACTTTACCTTAATAGAGGATGACTATGATTTTAAAGTTAATACACAGATTTCATAATCACATGACTTGACAAGGAATTGCTATCATATAAACATGATGGTACAAAAAAAGCACTAGCAAACCGCCAATGCTTTTATATCATTATTTTTGATTGAAATTAGTTTTCCACCAATTTTCACCAAATAATAGTCCAAAACGTTGGTATATCTGAAACAGATTAACGTTTTGAGAATTGTGAAGCTTTACGAGCTTTCTTAAGACCTGCTTTTTTACGTTCAACCATACGAGCATCACGTGTAAGCAAACCAGCGCGCTTCAAAGCACCACGGAAATCTGGATCCACTTCAAGCAATGCACGAGCGATACCGTGACGGATAGCTCCTGATTGACCTGATACACCACCACCGTTTACGTTTACGAGTGTGTCGTAGCTACCTTCAGTTTGTGTAGCTGCAAATGGTTGGTTGATAACAAGGCGAAGTGCTGCTTGTGGGATATAGTCTTCTACATCACGTTTATTGATTACGATTTTACCTGTGCCGGGTACGAGACGTACACGAGCAACTGAATTTTTACGGCGTCCTGTGCCAGCATATTGTACTTGTGCCATTTAGTGCGTTCCCTCCTTAGATAAGACCTGAAATATCAAGAACTTCAGGTTTTTGTGCTGCATGTGTGTGTTCACCACCAACAAACACTTTAAGTTTCATGCCTTGAGCACGACCAAGTGTGTTGTGTGGAAGCATACCCTTAACTGACTTTTCAATTAAGCGTACAGCATTTTTTTCACGGAGTTC
Organism: Lactococcus muris; assembly: GCF_042849115.1. Lineage (NCBI taxonomy): Bacteria > Bacillati > Bacillota > Bacilli > Lactobacillales > Streptococcaceae > Lactococcus > Lactococcus muris. The sequence goes on from NZ_BAAFQO010000025.1 coordinate 2,664, forward strand.
ACCAGCAGTGATTGATTTCAAGCCACCTGGATGAAGGCTGTGACGATAGTAAACTTTATCCGCTGCTTTGTTACCAGTAAGTTTTACTTTTTCAGCATTGATAACGATAACAAAATCGCCTGTATCTGTATGTGGAGTGAATGTTGGTTTGTTTTTACCGCGAAGTACGCTAGCAACTACGGCTGACAAACGACCAAGGGGTACATCAGTTGCATCAACCACGTACCATTTACGGTCAACGTTTGAAGCGTTAGCCATGAATGTTGTTTTCATCATTTGGGTTAAGTTTCCTTTACTTAGAATTTGTTTACGTCAGGTGTAAAAGTCCTGTAAATATTTTTGGGTTTCCGGGGCCACAAAAATGGGGTAAACAATACCGTTTATCATGTTATCATATATATCAAGTATTGTCAAGATTCATTTTTAATTTTTTTGCTTTTATGTTAAACTATTATCATGAATGTAGTGCTTACCCTAGATCGAAAAATGTTGGACAAACTTTTTCTCAAATTCAATAAATACAAGAAAGCATCAAAAAATCAATATATCACTTTTTATGCTAAACTGCCTAAAGCCACTATTTCTGTTTACAATTCTGGAAAAGTCGTCTTTCAAGGGGAAGAGGCAGAAAACATCGCACACCAATTTGGATATACTACTACTGTACGTCCCAAACAGCAAGCTAGCATAATAGGTACAGATGAAGTTGGAAATGGCTCATACTTTGGTCCACTTGTCGTTGTAGCAAGTTTTATCTCTGATAAGGATGTCCTCTTTTTAAAAAATCTGGGGGTCGCGGATTCTAAAAAGTTGAATGATAACAAAATTTGTCAGATTGCCCCACAATTAATGGCACATATTCTCCATGTCCCTTTAATCGTAGAACCTATGAAATACAACAACGTGATTTCCTCAGGTCATAACGCTGTAAGTATCAAAGTTGCCTTGCATAATCAAGCAATATACCTACTTGAGCAACATGTGTCCGAACCCATTGAACATATCATTATTGATGCCTTTACAAGTGAGAAAAATTATCAAAAATACCTAAGCGCTGAAAAAAATCAGGTTGCTGGGAAAGTCACTCTTTTGACCAAGGCTGAGGATCAGTTTTTAGCTGTTGCCTGTAGTTCTATTATCGCACGCTATCTATTCTTGAAAAATCTCGAAGCGCTTTCTCTAGAATCTGGGATACAGTTACCAAGTGGAGCTGGGGAAAATTCTGATTGTGTCGCAGCAAAAATCATTCGTCACAGTGGTCTAGAAAGTTTAGAAAAATATGCCAAACTACATTTCGCAAATACAAAAAAAGCAATAAATCTAGCTCAAATAATAGAAAGTTAAATATGGAAAATACTAGAAAAAATAAGCAACCTAACGCTTTCACGCGCTTCCTCAAAGAATGGGGTATCTTTTTAACAATTATAACCTTGGCTATCTTATCCCGAATCTTCATCTGGTCTCTTGTTGTTGTAGATGGTCACTCAATGGATCCTACCTTGGCCGATAAACAACGCCTTGTTCTTATCAAAACAGCGAGCATTAATCGTTTTGATATTGTAGTTGCTAAAGAGACCGAGTCGATAAATGGTCAAACTGAAACCAAAGATGTCGTTAAACGTGTGATTGGGATGCCAGGTGATGAGATAAAATTTGATAACGATCAACTCTATATCAATGGCCAAAAAACAGACGAACCATATTTGGCAGATTTCAAGAAGCAATTATCAGACGGAGAACTGGAAAAGACCTACCAAAATTATGCCTTGACCTCTGAACTCTCGGAGGCAAATCGCGCATATTTCGTTCAACTGGCGCAACAGTCCCAAGCCTTTACAACAGATACAACAGGAAATCCTACTTTCAGCATCAAGGTGCCTGAGGGAGAATATCTTCTCTTAGGCGATAATCGTATCGTCTCAAGAGACAGTCGTGCTGTTGGTACTTTTAAACGTTCTGAGATTGTTGGTCGTACCGTGTTCCGCATCTGGCCACTAAATAAAATTTCTACCCTGAATTAAAAGATTTGTCAAGCTAGGCAAAGCTTTTTTTATATTCTAAATCCCCAAAAAGATGACTTGTAATAAGCTTACTGTTCCCTTCTGATGAAACAATATCAAATAAGGAATCCTCAATTAATCTGTGACCTCTTTTTTTCAGCTCTCGACAGATAAAAGAACTTCTCCTCAACTAAAAAAGCTTTGGTGATAAAACCAAAGCCCACTATTTTTTATTATCTTTACTTTTCTTCAAATATATTACCTAGTTCTACTTCGATAGAACGTTTAGCCACATCTATTTTATCAACCTTTAGAATTGATTTATAATCATCCACTAGACGCTTTCCTTTAAAAGGTCCTTCAAGAAAGACAGCCACACCTGCCAAAAAGCAGTCAAATTCATAAACAAGGCTCTTCATACCATTGATTGTTCCTGCCCCTTTCATAAAATCATCAACAATCAAAACACTTTGACCAATAGATAAACTGCGTTTAGAAAGAGTCATATTTTCAACACGGCTGCTTGACCCTGACATATAGTTCACATTTAGCGTGGCTCCCTCAGTGACTTTAGGGTCTCGACGAACAATAACAAAGGGTACATCCAATATTTCAGCGACAGACTGTGCGATGGGAATTCCTTTTGTAGCGATAGTCATAACAACATCAATCTGTTTTTCGCAATATTCATGAGCAATAATTTGTCCGATTTTTTTTAAATTAGCTGGATGACCTAAGATATCTGAAAGATAGATATAACCTCCAGGCAAGATACGATTTTCCTCCCGTAAGAGATTGGCGAGTTCCATCGCGCGTTCATGGGAAACTTCATCTGAAATATGAGGTGTGAAACGCACTCCACCTAAACTTCCGGGAAAAGTTTCAACAATTCCAATATTTTGATTTTCAAAGACGCGTTTGATGAAAACGAGATCTTCCGAAATAGAGGACTTGGCAACTTCATAACGCTTGCTAATTTCGTTAAGATTCAACATTCTATTAGGTCTATTTAGTAAAAAATTTGTAAAATCCACTAATCGTTCGTTTCTTTTCATATTATTCACCACTTTTCCTTCTAACACTTTAATTATAACTTAGAAAAACCGAACAATCAAGTGAAAAAACTACTACAAAGAGAACTAATAATTCTAATTTCTAATGTTCTATCCTTAAAACAAAAAAGCAAAACCTCTCTCAGATTCTGCTTTTTTACATAAATGAAATAATCAAAGATTATTCAGCATCGCCACCGCGACCGTTTTTCTTGATAATTTCTTCTTGTACTGATTTAGGTACATCTTCGTAGTGGTCAAATGTCATCATAAATGTACCACGACCTTGTGAAGCTGAACGAAGTGTAGTTGCATAACCAAACATTTCAGCAAGTGGTACAAATGCGTTAACGATTTGTGATTTACCATGTGCTTCCATGCTGTTTACACGTCCACGACGCGCTGTTACGTGACCCATAACATCACCGAGGTTTTCTTCAGGAACTGTGATGACAACTTTCATCATTGGTTCAAGGATTGCAGGTTGTGCAGTCTTAGCAGCTTCTTTCATAGCAAGTGAAGCCGCAACCTTGAAGGCAGTTTCTGATGAATCGACATCGTGATATGAACCATCGTAAAGTTTAGCTTTAATATCAACCATTGGGTAACCCGCAAGAACACCGTTAGCCATAGTTTCTACTAAACCTTTTTCAACGGCAGGTACAAATTCACGTGGAACCACACCACCGACGATAGCATTTTCAAATTCGAAACCAGCACCTTCTTCGTTTGGTGTGAATTCGATCCATACATCACCGTATTGACCTTTACCACCTGATTGACGTTTGAAGAATCCACGTGCTTGAGTAGGTGCACGGAAAGTTTCACGGTATGATACTTGAGGCGCACCAACGTTAGCTTCAACTTTGAATTCACGTTTCATACGGTCAACAAGGACGTCAAGGTGAAGTTCACCCATACCAGAGATAACTGTTTCACCAGTTTCAACGTTTGTTTCAACGCGGAATGTTGGATCTTCTTCTGCCAATTTAGTAAGGGCGACACCCATTTTATCTTGGTCAGCTTTAGATTTAGGTTCAACAGAAAGTTGGATAACTGGTTCTGGAACATCGATAGACTCAAGGATAATTTTTGCTTTTTCGTCAGTCAATGAATCACCAGTTGTAGTGTTTTTCAAACCAACAGCAGCAGCGATATCACCAGCATAAACTGTTTGAATTTCTTGACGTGTGTTCGCATGCATCTGGAGAATACGTCCGATACGTTCACGTTTACCTTTAGAAGTATTCAAAACGTATGAACCAGCATCCAATGTCCCTGAGTAAACACGGAAGAATGAAAGACGTCCAACAAATGGGTCAGTCATGATCTTGAAGGCAAGTGCCGCAAATGGAGCATCATCTGATGCTGGGCGTTCGTCTTCTTCGTCTGTATCTGGGTTAACACCTTTAATTGCAGGAATATCCAATGGGCTTGGAAGATAGTCAATAACCGCATCAAGCATCATTTGAATACCTTTGTTCTTGAAGGCAGAACCTGCAAGCATTGGGTAGAATTCAACGTTGATTGTCGCTTTACGAATAGCAGCCTTCAACTCTGCTTCAGTGATTTCTTCACCGGCAAAATATTTTTCCATCAAGTCTTCGTCTGTTTCAGCAACAGCTTCAATAAGCTTTGTACGCCATTCTTCAGCTTGTTCTTTGTATTCTGCTGGAATTTCTTCATCACGGATATCCGTACCAAGGTCATTAGTATAGATTTCCGCACGCATAGTTACCAAGTCAATGATTCCTACGAAATCTTCTTCAGAACCAATTGGAATTTGGATCGGATGAGCGTTAGCACCTAAACGATCATGTAATGTAGAAAGTGAGTAGAAGAAATCAGCACCGACTTTATCCATTTTGTTCGCAAAGACGATACGTGGAACTTTATATTCAGTTGCCTGACGCCAAACTGTTTCAGTTTGTGGTTCAACACCTGATTGAGCATCAAGTACTGTTACTGCACCATCAAGGACACGGAGTGAACGTTGTACTTCAATCGTGAAGTCCACGTGACCCGGTGTATCGATAATGTTTACACGATTGCCTTTCCATTGGGCAGTTGTTGCAGCAGAAGTGATAGTGATACCACGTTCTTGTTCTTGCTCCATCCAGTCCATTTGTGATGCACCTTCGTGCGTTTCACCGATTTTGTGAATTTTACCAGTATAGTAAAGGACACGTTCAGTGGTAGTTGTTTTACCGGCATCGACGTGAGCCATGATACCGATATTACGAGTATTTTCAAGTGAAAATTCGCGAGCCATAGTTTTCTCCTAGTTAATTTTTAGTTTTACACCCCATTATATCATAATAATCAAGGTTTTTATAGTTCTATTTTTAGCTTTCCAATATTTTTGAGAAAAATTTATCTAATTCTTCTAAAAATAAGTCAAGAGAAAAAGGAGATTACTCCCCTTTTTCAACAATCTCAATCCATTTTTCAACAGTTTCTAAATGATTGAGATAAAGGAAAAGCCGTTCATAGAGCTGTTGAGAAGCTTCCTCATGCTGAGCACTAAGTGCTTCTCCTATCTCTTTTACAGTAGTCTTTCCATCAATCATACTAAAGACAAATGTACCATATTCATCCAAAGACATATAGGTACGCTGGGGTATTTTTGCCCCCATCTTACGCATGAGATTTTGTGTCCAATGTTTTTGATCTTTATAAATCCGAATTCGACCCTCATGCCATTCAAATAGCACTTTGTCTTTTTTTCGGAAAATCATATTCAAATTTTTATCTGAAATTTCTTCTTTTTTCTTGTTATTCATTTTCAGTTTTGGTAGATGTCGAAGCTTTTTTGACGGACATCAGAGGTACTATGATTGCAACAACTAAGATTAGCATGAGAATCCAAGCCATACTGTTGGAGCCGAGGAAACCTGTTGGTGTTCCAGGCGTTACAACACCTGTTACTTGGAGAATAATACCCAGCAACCCAATGATAGATGCTCCAGCAACTAAACCAGATGAGAGAGAAACACCTGATGACATGCGTTCCTCTTGCACTGCCTCAGTATCTTTTTTACTGAGGATTCCGATCAAAACACGAACTAATGCACCAACTAAAATAATTGATGTTGTTGAAATTGGGAGGTAGAAACCAATGGCAAAAGTCATAACCGGAACTTTAATCATGTAAAGAATAATACCAAACACGATACCTGCAATAATCATATGCCATGGAAGTTCTCCACCAATGATACCATCAGTCAAAGTTGCCATTAAGTTGGCTTGTGGCAGTGCAAACTGTGCTGCATCACCTGTTAAGGCCAGCTGATCACTAAGTAATACAATAACACCTGTTACGACAACAACCCCAAGAACAGCAGCAACGAGGAAGAAGCGGCGTACTTCATATTTATTACCACCCGTGATGAATGTAACTTTTTGCGCTTGTGTATAACCACCAGCTACAGAAATCGCTACAACGATGAAAGTACCGAAAAGCAAGAGTGATTTCAAATCAGCATCAGATGTCCAGCCCATCACCAAGAAGACTAAAGTCATGATAACAAGTGATGCAATTGTCATACCAGATACAGGTAAGTTAGAGGTACCAATTGTACCAGTCAAACGCCCTGCAACGATGATGAATAACATGGAAAGGATGATTGACAAGATACCTGCAATGAAAGCCATCGCAATATTTCCACCAGAGATAAGGAAACCAACGATAAACGTTGCAACAATACCAATAAGGATAGCAAAGATACCAAGTGAATCACGTTCGCCAGCTTCAGCATTTTTACGGCCTTCAAGTGTTGCTTTTACAGAATTGATAATTGTTGGGATAAGACGGATAGCACCAATCATACCGCCAGAAATCATCATACCTGCACCAATATACCTTACATATGAACCTGAAATGGCAGCAAAGTCCATCGCTTGAATCGTAATTGAAGTGTCGTTCCAAACATTATGGCCACCACCAGCCATCTCTGAAAAGTAGCCAATCAATGGAACAATACCAAAGTTCGCAAGAATAGATCCCGCAAACATCATTACGGCAACTTCAAGACCAACAATAAAACCAATAGCTGCTAGCATAGGATTTACTTCAATCTCAAGTTTCCATTTGTAAAATGTTTCATTTGTGTAGCTTACAACGTTGTTAATAATACCAAAAACTGCTGATGTGAAAGCTGTAATAATACCACCTACACCGAAACCAATTCCCATGTATTTAAGTGAGTTACCACCTGTTGATGAAGCAACAAGAGTTTCTGAAATAGCCATTGCTTCTGGATAAACAAGTGTTCCATGCTCTTCTACCAAGAGATAATCTTGAACAAATGACAAGATACCAAGCGATACAAGAACAGCAGCAACACCAACAATAACACCTTCAAAGAAAGTTACTTGTTGTCCAATGAGGATAACTGCTGGTAGTACAAAGATAAGACCTGAAGCAATTGATTCACCACCAGTTGCCATTGATTGAAGAATATTCTTCATCAGGAAGTTATTTTTACGGATAAAAATTGATAAAAGTCCTGAACCAAGAATAGCTCCTGGGATACCGGCAGCTACTGTCAAACCTGCACGCATTCCCGAATATGCAGTAGATGCTGCAAAGAGAATCGCCAAAATAATACCAATAATAACTACAACGGGGTTTCCAGCACTCTTTTTGCGTCCATCTTCGTAAGGGATATAATCTTTCCCTGCGATGCCGCCATAGGCGGTCTTAGACAATTTTTTCATGTTGTTCAATGTACTCCTTATATTTCTTATTTGAAAGTGTTTTCGCTCTATTCTACTACAATTTTAATAAATCAGCAACACATTTAAATGATTTTTTTAATTTTTTATTATTAAAATGATTAGTTTTTTCATTCTTTTGAAAATAATGAAAAAAAGCCTTGACCTCTGTGATCAAGACTTTTTACAAAATTAAGACTACTGAAGTCAAGTTTTTTACCAACGGAAGTGAGCGAACGCACGGTTTGCTTCTGCCATTTTATGGGTGTCTTCACGTTTCTTAACTGCCGCACCAGTGTTGTTTGCAGCATCAAGAATTTCTTTTGCAAGACGATCTTGCATTGTGTGTTCACCACGTTTACGAGCAATTGTCACCAACCAACGGAGTCCAAGGGTTGTACGACGTTCTGGACGAACTTCAACTGGGACTTGATAGTTAGAACCACCAACACGACGCGCACGAACTTCAAGAACAGGCATGATATTTTCCATAGCTGTTTCGAAAACTTCAAGTGGGTTGTTTCCAGTAGCTTCTTCAATTTGTTTAAAAGCTCCATAAACGATATTTGTAGAAACGCCACGTTTACCATCAAGCATAACGCGGTTGATAAGGCGTGTTACTACTACTGAGTTGTATACTGGATCTGCCAAAACTTCACGTTTTGGGGCACGATTTTTACGCATTCTTCTTATCTCCTTTCAATTACGCTTTTGGTTTTTTAGTACCGTATTTAGAACGGCTTTGTTTACGATCTGTTACACCAGCTGTATCAAGTGCACCACGAACGATGTGGTAACGTACCCCTGGCAAGTCTTTTACACGACCACCGCGAAGAAGGACTACGCTGTGTTCTTGCAAGTTATGACCGATACCTGGGATGTATGCTGTAACCTCAATAAGGTTAGACAAACGTACACGAGCGAATTTACGGAGCGCTGAGTTAGGTTTTTTCGGAGTCATTGTTCCAACACGAGTCGCAACACCACGTTTTTGTGGGCTTGCTACTTTAGTTTGGAGTTTTTTACGACTGTTGTAGCCGATGTTCAATGCAGGTGAGTTAGATTTTTCCACTTTAGAGTGACGACCTTTACGCACCAATTGGTTAATAGTAGGCATTTTTCTGTCTGCTTATCCCTTTTATTTACGGAGAACCGCAAAGCGAAATAAAATGGATAAACAATCCTTTCTGTTTTTTATAAAGTTGGAATGTCAGTATATGGTCGCTTAATCCAAGTTCTGACAAGAAGTTTGGCAACTTATACAAGTTCTCCTTATTAGGACCAAATATAAAAAGTACCATTGAACATTCTATCAAATTTTGGTAACTCTGTCAACTTTACTCTTTGCCTTTTTCTAAAATAGAGGTACTTTTCAACTCATGGCCTGACCTAGCCTCGTCTATGTTATAATGGAAACATGAAAAAAATTTCAATCATCTTCCTTTCCTTATTGCTTTTATTTTCCCCTTTGACTACCATAAATGTCCAAGCTGAGGACTTTTATGTGGCGGCTAAATCTTCTATTGCAGTTGATGCCAGCAGTGGAAAAATTCTTTACAGTCAAAACGCCACAGATTCTAGCACTCGTATTGCTTCAATCACTAAACTTTTAACTGCCTATCTGGTTTATAAAAGTGTGGATGAGAAAAAAATTGCTTGGGATACAAAAGTACCTATTTCTGACTATGCTTACAATTTAACAATGAACAGCAACGCTAGTAATATTCCTCTTGCAAAAGGAACAGAAATTACAGTCAAAGATCTGCTTAATGCTTTGCTTCTCCCTTCAGCTAATTCCGCAGCTATAGCTTTGGCAGAAAAAATAGCTGGTTCTGAACCAAAATTTGTCGATATGATGATGGATCAGCTGAAAGAGTGGGGTATTACAGATGCTAAACTTTATTCTTCTTCTGGACTCCCAAATAGTGAACTCGGTGAAAATATTTACCCCGGTTCTACTGAAAATGATGCCAACACAATGAGCGCTCAAGATGTTGCCATCATGTGTACACATCTCCTCAAAGATTACCCTGAGATATTAAAAATTACTGAAAAAACTGAACTTGAGTTTGATAAAGGTGGACAATCTGAAACAACTTTGTCAAATACGAATCAGATGTTACCTGGCTTTGCAACAACACGTGCTGGCGTTGATGGTTTAAAAACAGGTTCAACTTCGTTTTATGTAGATTGTTTTGCTGCAACAACTGTCCAGAATGGTTTTCGTATTATTACCGTTGTTCTAGAGAGTAAAAATTCTTCAGAAGATAATGCTACTCCTTTTAGCTTAACAAATAGTCTTATGAACCAAGTTTACGCCTCTTGGACAAAGATACAGATTGCTGATAAAGGCTCTCAGATTAGTGATTTTCCTAGTCTTCCTGTACAGGATGGAAATAAAAATACTGTTAACCTTGTAGCTGGAGAAGATTTTTCTGCTGTTGTTCCTTTTAAGAGCGGCACTGCAGATACAAACGCAATTTCTATTTCTTTTGATAAAAAGGCTCAAACAGCTATTGAAGCCCCGATTAAAAAAGGAGAGGAGTTGGTTCAAGCTACTGCAGTTCAAAAAGATAAATTAGGTTATCTTCCTGGATTTTCTGGTTATCATTTTCCACTCACAGCTGAAAATGATGTCACACGTGCAAATATATTTGTCGTTATGTGGAATAGCTTTGTCCGCTTTGTAAATGAGAAACTTTAATAAAAAAGGATTTCCAACACATTGGGAAAATCCTTTTTTATTTTGTATTCTGTTCCAATTTTGAGTGTTGGTAACTATAAACAAAGTAAAGTAGCGTTGCTACTCCCAGTAAAATAACCAATAAAAGCCATATTCGCACATGATAATGAACAATCAAAAAGCCATTAATAAGAATTGATAAGATAGGCAAGAAAGGCACCATAGGTGTTTTAAATTCATTAGCTTGCGGAAGGCCGTGTTCTTTGCGTAGTTTCAACAAACCAAAGGCTAAAATTATTAAATAAAGTAATGTAGACAAACTCAAAAATTGACCAAGAATAGTCATGGGAACAAATCCAGCAATGAGCAGTGAAATACTCCCAATGAATAAAGTTGAGTTAACTGGTATCTGGTGTTTAGCAGATATTTTACTCAGTTTCTTCGGCAAAAGTCCATCACGACTCATTGAGTAAAGTAAACGTGATAAGGCATAAGACATGGCGAGGGCAACGCTGAGCAAGGTAATGATGGCGATAATTGAAACATAGGTCGCTGCCCACTCTACGCCAAGATAAGTAAGAGCAAAGGCAATGGAGTTCGTGACATTCAATTTATAATAGGGCACTGTACCTGTAAGCACCAATGTGACAATAACGTAGAGAGTTACTGCAACAAAAAGTGAACTAATGACCCCGTAAGGAATGTTTCGTCTTGGATTTTCTGCTTCATCAACTGCTGTTGATACTGTTTCATAACCGATAAAGGCAATGAAAAGGATTGAAGCTCCCGGTAAAATCCCTGTTTGACCACCAATTAGGGAACCTAAACCGAAAGGCGCAAAATTAGACCAGTTCGCCGGTTCCAAGTAGAAAAGACCAACAATAACAAAGATAATCAATGCCGAAAATTTTAAAACAACCAACGTGTTATTCAAGTGTGAAACTGTACGAGCATTTAAAAAAATCATAATAGATACTGCTGCCACGACAAGCACAGGAATCAAATCAATAGAAAATCCTGAGGTAGATCCCAATGGGCCGTTAAGCATGGGAGGTAATTGCAAATGAAGTAAGCCTTTAAAATAACCACTCCATGACTTAGCTACAATTGATATCGTTGTAAAAAACTCAATGGCTAAAAGCCAACCTACTATCCAAGCTGGAAACTCTCCAAAAGTTGCGTAAATGTAGCCATAAGGGCCTCCATGACTTGGAACCCGTGAAGCAAATTCTGCGAAAATCAAAGCCGAAAGCCCTACAGCTACACCAGCAATAATAATGGATATCATAAGTGAAGGGCCTGCAATTAAAGCAACTCCCATACCCGTTAAAGTGAATATTCCCGCTCCCACCATTGCGCCTAAGCCCAATAGTGTTAAGTCCATAGAATTAAGAGTACGCTTCATTTCACTTTTTTCTTGGCCTACCCTTTTACGAAAAATGTTCATATCACTCCTTTAAATAAATCAATTATTAATTCCTTTCGACTTTACAACAGCGAGTAAAATTGCACCAATAATAAACAATATCGTACCTATTGTGATATAAGCCAATTCTTTTTTGGTTTTTTTCTCTCCTAGGAAGAGAATTCCACCTATTGTTGAAATAATTACTCCAAGCTGTGAGAATGAGAAGGCAATAGCATTACCAGCCATTGATGCTGCAAGGAGCATAAATACATTTCCAACACCCCACATCAACCCTACGGAAATATTTTTGAAAACTACCGCTTCAATTTTAATATCACCTGCTGATAAAATAAATGCACCAATAACCATTCCAATGGACATTGGGAAAATGATTGTCAAAGTATCAAAATGAATGTTGAACCAAAGGGCTGACAGATTATTAAACAAAATCACATACGAAACATAAGCCAAAGTAGAATAAGTTAGGCTAATCAAACCACGTGCATAGTGATGCTTTTCGACTGCAATGATATTTTCTGGGTCCCGTTTAGCAGAAAAATAAAAACCAACAATTAAAGCAAGAATTGCAATAAAACCAAGTGTATACTGAATACTCTGTGTCCATTCATGAAAAATGAATACCCCAATCAAAGACGCCAGAACAAGTTGCGAGCCAGCTGATAATGGACCAGCTACAGATACTCCAAGATATTTCATTGAATGAAACTGACCGCTCTGCCCAACTGCCCAAATAAGTCCACCGACAAAGCCAATAATAAAAACAGGTAGGCTAAGTTGAGGCTGATGTACCAAAAAAACAATCAAAGCAAATACGAATGCACCAAAAGTCATTCCTAAGGTTTGTTGTTTAGCAGTTCCTCCAATTTTGTTTGATACAAAACCAATGGAGCCCCAAGCAAACATCGGGACTAGTGCAAGTAAGATACCTTCCATTTTCTTCCTCCAAAAATAAATAATAACTAAAAATCTTCTTATTTTACCATTATTATAGATAAATAGCAATATATTCAAATCTTTTCTTATTTTCAATACTTTCCAATAAAAAATATTTATCTATTTGCTCTTTTATGTCTCTCAGAATACTTCTTTTTTCAAAGCTTTCTTCAAATCTTCAACTTAATAAAATTTTTTTCGTTTCCTAGATTTTTATTCCACAAACAAGAATGTATGAACAGATAAAAATTCTCTTCTATAAGCGAACTCTCTATAGATTTTTGACATCATATAATACTATTTTGAATCAGTTATTTCTTCAACTGTATTCACCTTACTCTCTTTTACAGTTCATTTTCAACTTATCAAAATAAGAATACAAAAAAATAAAACACGCTTAAAACGTATCTTATATTTTCTCAATACAAACTAAGAATGGAGGCTTATGGATCTGATTCAGGGGTTCATATCTCATAACCTGCCAATCTGACTGGGGAAGTGTACTCACCCAATCTATAACAGCAGCTTTTTCCTCTTCTCCTCCCTCGTGTCCATAATAAATGACAAGCATAATTCGACCCTGAGGAAGAAGCTTTTCCTTTAATATCTCCAAAGCTTTTAAAGTTGTATTCGGACGTGTGATGATTGATTTATCTGCTCGAGGAAGATAGCCTAAATTAAAAATAGCAGCTTTAACGGGTTCAGACACGTATTTATCTATATTTTCATGTCCATCTAGAATCAACTTCGCCTGCAAACCCTTCATCTGCAATAATTTTTTCGTAGAATAAAGAGCTTCTTGTTGAATATCAAAAGCATATACATTACTTGTTAAAGCAGCAAGAAAGGAAGTGTCCCAACCATTTCCCATAGTCGCATCAATTACTACATCATCTGCTTTAATTATTTCAGCTAACATGTGATGTGACATTTCAATTGGTCTAAACATAAGTAACAGGCTCCACTTTTCTAATATCTTTACATCCCTGAACGGATCCTCGATGCGCCATTTCACGATCAATAGCATTCAGCACTTCCCATTTTTTCAAGGACCACATTGGACCTATTAAAGCTTCACGAGGAGCATCACCAGTAAGACGGTGAATAACTATTTCTTTGGGAATCATCTCAAGTTGATCACAAACAATATTAACATACTCTTTTTGAGACAGTAGCTTCAAACGTCCCTCGTGATAATCACGTTGCATACGAGTATTCTTCATCAGGTGCAGCAAATGCAATTTCACGCCTTGAATATCAGAATCCAAAATCATACGTCTCACATTTTCCAACATCATTTCACGCGTTTCACCGGGTAAACCATTTATTAAATGCACACAAACATTAATATTATGTTCACGCAAACGAGCTACTGCATTAGTATAGGTTTGATAATCGTGCGCCCTATTAATTAAATCACTCGTTTCCTCAAATGTCGTTTGAAGGCCTAAGTCAATCCAAACTTCCATACGATCGTTAAGTTCTGCCAGATAATCAACCACATCAGGTGGAAGACAATCTGGTCGTGTACCAATTGAGATACCCACAACATCTGGTTGGTTAACAGCCTCTTCAAAACGTTCACGCAAAACTTCAACTGGAGCATGCGTATTTGTAAAGTTTTGAAAGTAGGCAATATATTTTTTTACGCCAGGCCATTTTTTATGAAAAGCTTCAACTTCCACCCGAAATTGCTCTGCAATTGGTGCATCAGGCTCCAATATCAAATCACCCGAACCAGACACTGTACAAAATGTACAGCCGCCATGAGCAACGGTCCCATCACGATTAGGACAATCAAAACCAGCATCAATAGGAACCTTAAAGATTTTTTCCCCAAATGTCCCTCTCAAATATTCATTCCATGTTGTATATCTTTTTTGCATTATATAGATACTTCCTTCACTTATACTCCATTATAACAAAAAAACAGCCTATGGCTGATTTAGCTTACTGCGGATGTCGGGCTCGAACCGACGACAACACGATTAACAGTCGTGCGCTCTACCAACTGAGCTAATCCGCATAAAATAAAACCCGATTATAAATCGGGAATTAACAATATAGTCCGTACGGGATTCGAACCCGTGTTACCGCCGTGAAAAGGCGGTGTCTTAACCCCTTGACCAACGGACCATATAAAAACTTGGCATTTACCCTATCTCGCAGGGGTTCTCCCCAACTACATCCGGCGTAATAGGACTTAACTTCTGTGTTCGACATGGGAACAGGTGTATCTCCTATGCAATCAATACCAAATCATGGTCTGAA
>NZ_BAAFQO010000026.1:0-17245 GCF_042849115.1 Lactococcus muris
ACTTTATTCAGTTTTCAATGGTCTATCATTCTCACAAGTCCCTCGCTTGCGACAACTATTATATTCTACCAAACTACTTACAAACTGTCAAGAATAAACTTTCCTTTTCCCCTTATTTTTTTATATGCATTCGGATATCCCCGCCGTTGTCACGTTTGTACGCTACTAAAAAATCAAACACGGCTGTGTCTGATTTACTGTTTTTTATCTTTTACCTTCAAGATAAACCATCAAAATGGAAATATCAGCCGGATTTACTCCTGAAATACGACTCGCTTGTCCTAAGGTTTCAGGATTTATTTTCTTGAATTTTTGTCGCGCTTCTGTCGCAATACTGTCCAAGGCATCCCAATTCATATTTTTAGGAATGCGTTTAGCTTCTAAACGGTGCATCTTTTCAACTTGTTCTTTTGCTTTTTTGATGTACCCCTCATAAGTAACTTCTGTTTCAATAAGTTCGATGACAGTTCGGTCAAGCTTTTCAGAAGATTCGCCGACAAACCTGACTACATCCGAATACTTTACTTCTGGACGTTTTAAAAATTCAAGCCCTGTCAAAGCATCTTTGATAGGCCCAAATCCCATCATGCCTAATTTTTCTTGTGTATCTGGGAGTGGCTTAAGTTTCTCTTTATTGAGACGAGTAATTTCTGTTTGATAAGAGTTTAGTTTTTCTTGGAAGGCTTCCCAACGTTCATCACTAACCAAGCCTATTTCACGACCAATGTGGGTTAAACGCATATCTGCATTATCATGACGTAAAATCAAACGGTATTCTGCGCGAGAAGTCAACAAACGATAGGGTTCTAGTGTTCCTTTGGTCACCAAATCATCAATCATAACTCCAATATAAGCATCGCTACGTTTGAGAATCAATTCTTCCTTGCCTTGAACTTTAAGGCTGGCATTAATTCCAGCAACTAATCCTTGCCCTGCTGCTTCTTCATAACCAGACGTACCGTTTGTTTGTCCTGCCGTAAAAAGGCCAGAAACAAGTTTTGTTTCCAATGTTGGACGGAGCTGGTGAGGTAAAACCACATCGTATTCAATGGCATAACCCGTACGCATCATTTTTGCATCTTCTAAACCAGGAATAGAACGTACCAAATCAAACTGAACATCTTCCGGTAAACTAGTAGATAAACCTTGGATATATACTTCTTCCGTATTCCGTCCTTCCGGTTCCAAGAAAAGTTGGTGGCGCGGTTTATCTGCAAAGCGTACAACTTTATCTTCTATTGAAGGACAATAACGTGGGCCGACACCTTTCACGATTCCAGAAAACATCGGCGCACGGTGTAAGTTTTCTTGGATAATCTCATGTGTCGTTTTACTCGTATACGTGAGCCAACAAGGGATTTGCTCTTGGAGGTAATCTTCATCTTTTGACAAAAAGCTAAAGTGATTAGGCTTTTCATCCCCTGGTTGAATTTCTGTTGCTTCGTAGTTAATGCTTGATGAAAGTACACGCGGTGGTGTCCCTGTTTTGAAACGTCCAATTTCAAATCCCAGATTGCGTAAATTATCAGCCAAGCTGACAGAAGCTAGAGAATTGTTCGGTCCTGAAGAATATTTAAGTTCTCCAATAATAATCTCGCCACGTAAGGCCGTTCCTGTAGTAACAATAACGGCTTGGGCAGAATATTTCGCTCCAGTTGTAACTTTTACTCCTGTTACTTTTTCATCTTCCACCAGAATTTCTTCTACCATGGCTTGACGTAGAGTCAGATTCTCTTGGTTTTCTACCGTATGTTTCATTTCCTGGGAGTAGAGTGCCTTGTCTGCTTGGGCACGTAAGGCACGAACTGCTGGACCTTTACCAGTATTCAACATCTTCATTTGAATATAGGTTTTATCAATGTTTCTCCCCATTTCTCCACCTAAGGCATCGATTTCACGGACGACTATTCCCTTAGCTGAGCCACCAATTGATGGATTACAAGGCATAAAAGCAACCATATCTAGATTAATAGTTAGTAAAAGTGTCTTTGTTCCCATACGGGCTGAGGCGAGTGCTGCTTCTACTCCAGCATGTCCAGCACCAATTACTATAACATCATATTTTTCTTGAAATTCCATAATTTCTCCATTTTTTCAAAATAAAAAGTCAAAGCCAGTGAAAAATACATGCAAAAAAAGCACATATCTTCCCGAGCCTTGACCATCGAGTTTTTATGTCAGAATTATTTTAACTCTTTTCAATATTTTTTTCAAGAGTATTTGACTAAGAGCTTTGATACTTTTCTTCTGTGTCACGATACAAAACCAAGGATTTAAGCACTTCTACCGTACGTGCTGACCCCTCCATCACTATCCGATCTTTTTCTTTGAAGGTCGGATCATGTTTACCAGTATAGTCAATGCTCCCATCAGCCAACTTAACTGGAATAGCTGTTCCTTTTGGATATATTTCAAATCTTGAGCCATTTTCTGGAGCAATCCCTTTGAGGTACATCCACAAATAAACTTGTCCTGTTTGTCCATTTATTCCCCCGTAACGGAGATTAAAATTACGTCCATTCTTCGCCACGGTATTTTCTAAAACATAGACCTTTCGGTCAGCAATATCGCTTTCTGGATTCATCCAATATCCATAGATAGATTCAAAATTTCCTACTTGTATCTGTTCAACATCTATTGGAGCAATGTGTTCTTCTTCTGGGGTCATCTCTTCTGCCAAAACTGTTGGAGCTATGGCTGGACGTATATCGTGGCGAACTGCAAAAATCAAAATGACCGCAGTAAGAACAAGAATAACATCGGTAATAACGAGAAGTTTTTTCATAAAGAACTCCCTTCTTTCCGGATTAAAAAATCATTATAAAATGATTATAGCAAAACAAGTTCTAAATCAATAATATTTTACTAATTCTCGCATTTTCAACAAACAAAAGAACCCTGAGGCCTACCCAGGATTCTTCTCATTTCAGTTCTTACTCATACCAAAGCTTCTTACAAAATTTAGAAGGCAATTCGCCTGATGATCTACGATAAGCCCAGCGTTTCTTATCTACTGGAAGCACATGCCAATCCTCCAGAAGCATCAAACTTTGATAGCGTTGGAGATATCCCGCGCATTCTTCACACTAGATTTCATCTCCTTTTTTCCAAAATGCTGTCAATAAGTCATCTTGGCTTTTGAATTCTTTGTAGTTTCTTGCCATTTTCAGCCATTCGCTCTTGTATTTTTTCAAAGCCTGATAGAAGTTTTCATATTCCTCTACTGATTGAATATCTTTCTGCCAGTCTTCAAAAAACCACCAAGGTTCATCATATCCTGACATTGTAATTACTCTATACATATTTCCTGCCCAGCTTCTTTTCTCTAGTATACATCTCTTGTTATGTATTGTAGCGAAAAAATATACTTTTGAGAAATATTTTGAACTATTTTATGGACGAATTGATATTTTCAATACAAAATTGAGCAAACTCTTCCAAGCGCTCGACTTTTTTTGTTAAATGCAGGAAACCTACAACTGCTTCGAATCCCGTAGATATGCGATAAGTGACAACATCTGTGTTCTTAGCTGTGGTCTTAGAATGTGAATTACGTCCTCTCTTGAAATAAAGAAGTTCTTCTTCTGTAAGAAAGTCGGTTTCTTGCATCTTACGTATAAGCGCTGCCTGTGCCTTAGCGGACACATATTGTACAGCTTGGCGTTGAAGTTCTCTGGGTTTTGTCAAGCCCTTATTCAACAAATAATCCCTAATAAAAACCTCATAAACGGCATCTCCAATGTAAGCCAACGCAATTCCATTAAGTAGTTCGGCATCTTTTTTATTCACGATGCCACCTCACACCTTGAGCAGTATCTTCAAGAATGATACCTTGTGCTTTCAGATTGTCGCGAATCTTGTCTGCTTGAGCAAAATCACGAGCTGCTCTTGCCACCTGTCTTGCTTCAATCATTGCTTCAATTTCTTTATCTAATTTTGTCTCCTCATCTTCAAATTTCAAACCAAAAATCAAAAGTACATCATCGAAAAAGGATTTGACTTCTGGACCACCATTTCCCTTATTTACCCATGTGATGAAATCATAAAAGACTGTCAAACCGTTAGCAATATTAAAGTCTTCATCCATAGCTTCTTCAAAATCTGTTTTGAATTGTTCAAGCACGGCCAGATCAGCCACTCCTGTTTCTTCAAGATTGCGGTAGGCATTTTCCAGCTTCTTTACATTGTTCTCCGCATCTTGCAAAGCGCTGTCTGTAAAATTAACTGGACGGCGATAATGTGTTGTTGCTAAGAAAAAGCGGAGTACTGTTGGATCTACAACTTCAAGCATTTCATGAACCGTTTTAAAGTTGCCCAATGACTTGGACATTTTTTCACCACTAACATTGACAAAGCCATTGTGCATCCAGTAGTTGACAAATTTCTTCCCTGTTTTTGCTTCTGATTGTGCGATTTCATTTGTATGATGAGGAAATTCTAAGTCTGCTCCTCCCGCATGGATATCCAAAGTGTCGCCTAAAATATCACTGCTCATAACAGAACATTCGATATGCCATCCTGGGCGTCCTTGACCCCAAGGGCTTTCCCAAGAGATTTCTCCTTTTTTCGCAGTCTTCCACAAAGCAAAATCAGCAGGACTTTCTTTACGCATCATTTCCTCGTCAATACGACCTGAGGCGCCTTGCAACAACTCTTCTAAGTTTTTATTGGCTAGTTTTGCGTAACCTTTTGACTTTGCTACACGGAAGTAAACATCACCTGCTGCTTCATAGGCAAAGCCTTTATCCATCAAATCTTGGATAAACACAATCATTTTATCAATATAGTCTGTAGCACGTGGGTTAGCACTGGCACGCTTTACATTGAGCGCATCAATATCCTGATAAAAGGCTGATATATATTTGTCAGATAACTCCAAGGGTGTTAATTGTTCTTCCGCCGCTCCTTTGATAATCTTATCGTCAACATCCGTAAAGTTAGAAACATAAGTCACTTCAAAACCACGGTATTCCATATATTTGCGAATAAGATCAAAAGCAACAACCGAGCGCGCATTTCCAATATGGATATAGTTATAAACGGTCGGTCCACAGACATACATCTTGACTTTATTTGGCTCAATCGGATGAAAGTCCTCGACTTGTCTTGTCAACGTGTTATAAATGCGAAGCATGATAGCTGGCCTCCCTTTTTTCTTCTATCGTTGAAATTTTCTCTGAGTCTTTTTTCCCTTTAACTCGGACAACCTTGGCTGGAATCCCCACAACTGTAACGTCAGCTGGAACATCACTGACCACAACGGCACCTGCACCAACCTTGGCATTTTCTCCGACTTCTATCGGTCCAAGCAACTGTGAATGAGCTGAAATTAGAGCACCTTTGCGTACTGTAGGGTGACGTTTGCCTTTTTCTTTTCCAGTCCCTCCCAAAGTAACACCATGATAAAGTTTCACATCTGTTTCAACTATAGCTGTTTCTCCAATAACTAGACCAGATCCATGATCGATAAAAACACCGTGTGCAATGGTTGCTCCAGGATGAATTTCTATCTGAGTCCAAAAGCGCCAAAACTGTGAGTGCATTCTGGCTAAAAGTTTTAAGTTATGCCGCCAAAGCCAATGACTGAAACGGTGAGCTGCTAAAGCCTTGATTCCGGGATAAGTCAAGAGAACTTCTAGCCCAGTTCGTGCAGCAGGATCGTTTTCCTTTGTAACACGGATGGCTTCCTGCCAGAAGCCCCTCTTTTTGTTTTTCATATTTATTCATTATACCAAAAAAGCAGCAAAACTGCTTTTTCCTCAACATCAGGGTGTATCAAAATTCAAGGCATTGGGATTAGTTTACCTGTCGCGTAATACGGCCGAGAGAAACTTTTTCTACCCTTTGCTAAGTCTGGATTTTTGTTCCAATTTTCCCCTCTATTACTCCGGCTTCGTTGTCGATAACTCTGGAAATTCTTCATCGACAACTGTTGTTTTACGTTCAGAACGTTCAAACTTGTGTTGAGTCGACTTTGCTTCTTTATCCTTAGAATGTCCGCGACGACCATGGCCGTTATTTCCCTTCCGGTGCTCACGTGACTTATGTTCCGGTGTGTTATAGTCCTTAGGTTTTTCTGTCAAAATGCGCATAGAAGCATCTACACGACCTTTATCATCAATTTTAGTAACCTTGACTTTAACTGTATCACCAATTTTGACGATGTCTTCCACCTTACTTGTCCGCTCCCATGCCAGTTCTGAAATATGAACCATGGCATCTGTGGTACCAAAGAGATGTACAAATGCACCAAATTTTTCAATTCGAACCACCTGTGCTTCATAGATGTCTCCCACCTTGGCTTCGCGTACCAGCTCTGTAATGATTGCCTTAGCACGATCAATAGCTTCCTGATCAGGCGAGAAGATAGAACAAAGTCCCTCTTCATCAATATCAATTTTTACGCCAGTTTCTTCAATTATTTTATCAATGGTTTCTCCACCTTTACCGATAACAATCTTAATCTTATCAATATCAATCTTAATGCTATCGATTTTAGGGGCTGATGGTGCAAGATCTGGACGAGGCTCGGATATAGTCGCTTCAATCACATCTAAAATTTCAAACCGTGCACGCTTGGCTTGTGCCAAAGCCTCGGCTAAAATCTCGGCTGTAATCCCTGCAATTTTGATATCCATTTGGAGAGCGGTAATCCCCTCTCGTGTTCCTGCTACCTTAAAGTCCATATCACCAAAATGGTCTTCCAAACCTTGGATATCTGTTAAGATGGTATAGTTAGCTCCATCAGAAATCAAGCCCATGGCAATCCCAGCCACAGGAGCCTTGATAGGCACACCACCGGCCATTAAAGCTAATGTTCCTGCACAGATTGAAGCTTGCGACGAAGAACCATTAGACTCTAGAACTTCAGCGACCAAGCGCACAGCATAAGGAAATTCTTCCAGGGAAGGCATAACTTGCTCAAGTGCGCGTTCGCCAAGTGCTCCGTGTCCAATTTCACGGCGCCCTGGAGCCCCGTAACGTCCCGTTTCACCTACAGAATACTGGGGGAAATTATAGTGATGAACAAAACGTTTTTTATACTCTGCATCTAGGCCATCAATAACTTGAGCTTCGCCCATTGGTGCCAATGTCAACGTGGATAACGCTTGTGTTTGCCCACGAGTAAAAAGAGCAGAGCCATGCGTAATTGTATTAGGAGTAAAGTCAATCTCAGCTTCTAAAGGACGAATCTCATCAACTTTACGTCCATCAGGCCGAACTTTGTCTTCTGTGATAAGACGGCGGACTTCTGTATGCTCCATCCCTTCCAGAATTTCAGAGACATCACGCATAATCCGTTCAAAGTCTTCATGATGGGCATATTTTTCTTCGTATTCTGCTCTTACCCGCTCTTTGACTGCTGAAGTTGCTGCCTCACGCGCAAGCTTTTCCTCTACTTGAACTGCCGCTTGCAAAGCTCCATTGTGCTCAGCAATGATGGCCGCCTTGAGCTTTTCATCTACTTGCAGAAGTTCAACCTCTGCTTTCTCTTTACCCACTTTGGCCACGATTTCATTTTGAAAATCAATCAGCTCCTTGATTGCTTCGTGTCCTGCAAGCAAGGCTTCTAACATGACCTCCTCTGAAAGTTCTTTAGCTCCAGACTCGACCATATTGATAGCAGCACTATTCCCTGCCACAGCCAAATCCAGAGCTGAAGCTTGTGCTTGAGCCACATCTGGATTGATTACAACTTGACCGTTTATGTAGCCTACTTCGACACCCGCAATAGGGCCATCAAATGGAATATCGGAAATGGCAAGCGCAAGTGAGCTCCCAAACATAGCAGCCATGCGTGCACTCGCATTTTCATCATAGGAAAGCACCGTGTTTATAACTTGAACCTCATTGCGAAAACCTTCTGCAAACATTGGACGGATTGGGCGATCGATTAAGCGAGCGGTCAGGGTAGCATAAGTTGACGGACGTGCTTCACGTTTATTGAAACCTCCTGGAAACTTCCCAGCTGCATACATTTTTTCTTCATAGTTGACTTGCAAGGGGAAAAAATCTCCCGTTGCCATTTTTTTTGACATTGTTGCCGCGGTAAGAACAGTAGTATCTCCATAACGGACAACCACAGAACCATTAGCCTGTTTCGCGACTTGTCCTGTTTCAACAACAAGCTCACGGCCTGCAAAATTCATTTTAAAAGTTTCTTTTGTCATTTTTTCTCCCACTTTTCGAGACTTTTAGTGCCTGTCTTTTCTATCCAAAAATCAATTTTCTTTTGATAAGGAAACTCATTTTTGTATAGAACAGCACTGTGCTCATTATACTATATTTTTCATGATAAAAAAAGCTTAGAGAGACTAATACTGACACCTTTCACACGGTAACATCTCTGAAAAGAAGCGCTTCTTTTGATTTAGCGATTGAACAAAATTTGGCACACTTTTCTGACCAGAAATATCCGTTTTTGATTTTGCAGGATTACAATTGATGTTTCCTATTCAATAGGGTATGTTATAATGAAAATAATTTTTAAATTTTATCTGAAAAGGAAAATGTGATGCGTGTCGTCAACTCATTACGAAATTCATCTTTTACCGTTATCCAAAAGATAATTGGCTTAATTTTGGGTTTTGTCACTCGAACAGTTTTTATTCATACACTAGGCATTAGTTACCAAGGTCTTAATGGTCTTTTCACCAGCATTCTTTCGATGCTCTCCATCGCCGAATTGGGCATCGGTAGTGCCATTGTTTTCAACATGTATCGCTATATTGCAGAAAATGATACTGAAACGATGAAATCCCTTATGCGCTTTTATCGTACCGCCTATCAGATAGTTGCTTCTGTCGTCATGACTCTTGGCCTTCTATTAATGCCTTTTTTGAACTTTTTCAGTTCTTATCAAGGAATCCATGACAATATTTTTATTATATATCTTCTCTTTTTGACAAACAGTGTGGCAGGCTATCTTTTTAGTTATAAACGCAGCATTTTGTATGCCGATCAAAAAAATTATATCGTTAACATCTTCGATACACTCTACACCTTACTTGTTAATATTGCCTACATCTTTGTCCTCTATGTCTTCCAGAGTTTCACACTTTACCTTATCGCAGCTCTAGTTCTTTCAATTATTGAAAATATCTTTATTCAAATTTATGCGGATAAGCGATACCCTTGGCTTAAAGAAAAAAACATTCGAAAATTAGAACCTGAAATTCTACAGCGCTTCAAAAAACAAATCTATGGTATGTTTTATCATAATATCGGAACCTTTATAGTGATGGGTTCTGACAGTTTGATCATCACAAAGTTTCTGGGATTAACAACAATGGGTTTATATTCTAACTATAGTTTAATCACGGGCAATCTATCTGGACTGTTAATGGCTGCTCTTGGTGGTTTGACTGCAAGCATTGGAAATCTTTTGACTGAGAAAAATGTGAATAAGTCCTTTGATGTCTATAAAAATATTAGCTTTGCTACCTTCTGGATTTTTTCAACTTTTTCTGCAGCTATACTTCTTACTATGCAGCCTTTTGTTCTTGTTTGGCTAGGGGATAAATTTACATTGAGCTTCCCTGTTCTTATCATGATTGTACTGAACTTCTATATCTTGGGGATGCGCAAACCCATTCGACTCTTTCAAGACGCAGCAGGGATTTTTTATGAAAACCGCCATATCCCTGTGATTGGAGCTGCATTGAATCTAGGACTTTCACTCCTCTTTATCAATTTTATGGGACTAGCCGGTGTACTTCTAGGTACTTTTTTGAGTACGCTTATCCTCTACGGCTATAGTTTTCCTAAATATATTTATTCTCCACTTTTTGGTCGCCCTATTTCTGATTATGTTGTTGAACAGGTAAAATACCTCAGTGTCTTTGTACTCCTTTTACTTTTGAGTAGTCTTTCTACTTTGTTGTTAAATCAGCTGAGCAACAGTTGGTTAAATCTGGCTCTTAGTTTAATTTTGGCTCTAATCCTCCCCAACGGACTCCTTTTACTCCTTTACCACCGTAAGCCTGAGTTCCGCTATTTCAAACATCTCCTCTATGGTCTAATAAAACGGGCTTGACTTATGTACACTCCTTACTCCAAAAAGTGCCTATCAGTGATTGATAAGCATTTTTATTTAAGTTATTCCTTCAAATTTTCAATTTATAATACCATTTCAAAAACTGGTAGTAAGGTAACGGTAGTTTTAAAAGACGTTTCAGAAAAGCCCCTTTCCAACTTTTTTGAAAATCTCTAAAAAACTCGCGCGGTTTGAAGAGATAAGTAAACAATCCTTTTGGTGCAGCCAAAGAGTAAATTTCTCCCTCGTTTTCTAAAGTCAGCTCTCCCAAAGCTTTAACTTCCGAAGCACGAGGAAACTTAATCACTTGCTGAAAACCACTGAACCAAAACTTCGCATCCTCCTTATGCCAGTAAGGACTATTTGCTGGTATTTCTTTTGCAAAATTCTCTACAAATGCTAAAGCTCCTGCTTGAATCGCCAAAAGATTAATCTGGTCTTGACTTCCTTCCTCGTGAAGAAATTCTTCTAATTTGGGCACGATACGGTTTTTTTCTTTTTCGAAACCAATGCAGGAACCTTCTTGAGGCTGAAAAAGACGTTCAAAAATGGGAAAATTCACTCCCATAAATTTATAGTAAGCTATGTCGTGTTGTCTATCAAAAAGGTAGCCTTTACTATGCTCTAACACCGGTTCAGCTCTTCTGGGTAAAATTCCTGCGTAATAGCCTCTAATACTGTTTATATTCAGTTGATCCTTTAATGAATAAAGCGCCGTTTCTAAGGTTCCATGCCAGCCTATATCAAAAATAGCAATATCTCCTTGGATATCTTCCTGCTCAAAATAAGCTTGTAAAAGCTCTGCTTCCTGTTGACTGTTTTGAATAATCTGTGGAAAAAACTGCCTTAGAGCTTTATAAGCTTCTTGGTGCGCTAGGAGTTCTTTTGTGTCTTTAAATACCATATCGCGCAATGACGGAGGCAAGGTTGCCACATCTTTCTTCGCCACCCCCAACTTCATCAAGGCTTTGCCAAAGTGAGTTTTAAGATAAGGATATTTGATAAAAAGTTCTTCAAGGTTTCGACTGTCTTTCAAAGTGGGTACAGCAAAACTGCGCCGCGAAGCATAGATATAACTGCTCTCCAGTTTTTTGTCTTGCCCCTCCTCAGCTAAAAAAAGTAAATCAAATGCTCGTTTGACCATGTAGCCATCCCGCGCTAAAAATAGAATTCTCTTTAAACCATTTTTTCTTACTTCTTGATGAAGCCATATGCTCATTCCAAAAAGATAAGGACCAAAAGAGCGGTACCCAAACTTGTAATACTCATCATCTTGATTCTTCAAATGAAGCGAAATATGTTGTTCCAAGTACTCGTCGTACAATGTAGCCCCTCCCTACTTTTTGAAAGCAAATAAAACATCGCGCAAGCGCCCGCTCATGCTATCATAGTATTTCCAGTCTTTCACTATTTGTCCAAACACTCCGAAGAATTTGTTATCACGTGCCAGAGCATGACGTTTTACATAAAAGTTATGATAAGCTTTTGCTTTTGGGGCATATTGCGAGCCTCGTGCACGCAATACTTGATACAGAACATCATAAAAGCCAACAAACTTATACAGTTCAGCGACATGAACATGTTTTGACGATTTTATAGTCAAAAGACGCTCTCCTGTAGCATTTCGGTCATGCAGTAAATGTGTGCCTACAACACGATTCAGATTATAGCCTGTCCCTGTCAAACTCGAGAGTGCAGCAACAAGCACATCATGTGTGATGTTGTATTCTGGTTTCCAATACTTAACGACATCTGCAATAAACCGGCGGCGCATACCGACAACCCAACCTACACGATAAGAAGAATAAGCAAAACGCGGCGGATATTTTGAAAACTCTTGATGCTTATCAAACTCAAAATACTTGAACCAAGTCGGCAGGTCGGCGACATCTTCCGAAACTTTTTTAACCTCGATATCTGCTGACAATACTTCTATTTCTGGATGTCTCTCCATAAGCCGAACTTGTCGGAGATTCTTGTCTGAATACCAAATGTTGTCTTGGTCCGAGAAAAAAGCTATTTCAATATCATGTTCCAAACTATCCACTAAGAGCTGACGAAAATTCAAGCGCCAGCCCATATTTTTTTCATTAACTTTGACAATCCAGTTTGTTAGCTTGTATTTCTCAATATAAGTTTTTAAAAACTCTACAGTATTGTCTGTGGAACAGTCGTCTCGAAACAGAACAAAATCAGGCGCTAAGTCCTGTTTCCGAATCGTATCCAATTGTCTTTTCAGTAGTCTTTCGCCATTATAAGTAGCAACAAGTACAGCAGTTGTCGTCATTTTTTATCTTTCCAATACCAGCGGTAATAATTGTGATTGCGAACAGCTTTTTTCTTGGGTGGATTACGCCAATCTCCGTAAAGTTCGCTCAGGTAGACATCATGATTTTTAATTTTTTTTAGCTTTAAGTTTTCAAAATCAGTGTCTTCATACTCTGTGAAGATAGCCTTATCAAAATAGCCTGTTTTCTTTGGCGGCGACCACACAAAGTTACAAAACTTCTGATTTTGATTGTTATATTTTTGCATGAGCAAGTCTACTTTCTCAGCTAAAATTTTACTGTGTCCCTTATAGTGCAAATGATAGGGCAGCCACAAAAGGGTTTTTGCTATAAAATACAAACGTTTCTCAGAACTGGCATAGGAAAGCCCCTTCGGAGCAGACGAAACCAAGTGTGTAACTGCGGTACGGACTTTTTTCTTAAAACGCTCTCCCTCAATTTTATCTGCAGGCAAGCTATCTAAAGGAAAAATATCAATAAAAATCCCCGTTCCCCTATTCAAAGTATCTAAGTCACTCACAAAATAAGTTCGATTATCATATAATTTTGCAAAAGGAAGATAAGCAACATGGCTCTTATAATATAAAAGGGTAAAATGTTCTGGCAAGTGCTCCATGAGAGTCGCCATTAAACGCTCATAGTTGGGACGTGTAAGCATCATATCGATATCATCATCCCACGGGATATAGCCTTTATATTTTACTGATCCAAGTAATGTTCCAGCGCTAATAGAGTAGTCTATTCCCTGCTCACGACAAACTTTATCAATATAAGCCATGAGTTCTAATTGAAGAGCACGTTGCTCCTCTTTTGTTATTTCTTTCATTCTTCCCTATCCTTAGTAGCATTTATCAGCCATTTGACACCTAAGTATAACAAATTTATGATTCTTCCTCAACATTTGTCATGTTGGTGCACATAGCTCATTAAAGTCAAAAGCCTCAGTCAAATTGCTCCCCAACATATGTGTTATCTTCCATACTCAGGCAATTAAAACAAATTATTAAGTACTCAAAACTGTTGCTAGGGGGTGCTGATATCGCTTGCTTCTCTCCTCTTAAATTTTTGTTATTGTCCATTTGGCTGATGAAAAGGACGAATTTTGGGAGAACATTTACTAAAACAAGAGTAAGCAAGGAAAGGGAGGATGTGTCTAATCTCCAAAGCCTCACCTTTCTCCTTCCTCAAGTCCTTTCCAAAATTTATGTTTTTGAAGCATGTAGTCTAGCACATCTGTCTGATATACTTGCTTCAAAAACTCTCTGGAGAGTATCTCTTTCGCTTTCCCTTGAGATAAGATTTTTCCCTCCTTTAAAATTAAAATGTTTTCAGAGAAAGAGAGGGCTAAATCAATATCATGAAAAACAGCAATCACTGTTTTTCCTTGATCAAAGTATTCCTCTATATACCGCAACATTTCGAGCTGATAATGGATATCCAAATGATTGTTTGGCTCATCCAGTAAAATAATTTTAGGATTTTGCAAAAGTGTACGAGCGAAAAAGACACGTTGTAGCTGTCCGCCGGAGAGTTTAGAAAGCTCTTGATCTCTTATATTCTCCAAATCAAGAGCCTCCATTACCTGCAAAACACGGGCCTTATCTTTTGCTCGCGCAACTGCCATAAAGCTTTTTCTCAGTTGTGTATATAAACCCATCATCAGGGTTTCATATACAGAGTAGGAAAAATACATTGACGTATTTTGCGATAAAAGTGCAACCTTTTCAGCTAGTTCAATTCTTTTGAAATCTCTTAGTGAGCGATTGCTAAGTTTGATTTCTCCCCTATATTCTACTAAGCCAGATAAACTCTTTAAAAGCGTGGACTTCCCGCTGCCGTTAGGTCCTAGTATAGCCAGTCTTTGACCGGTTCCAACGGATAAATTTATATCTGTAAGAACTTGCTGCCCCGGGTAAGTAACGCTCAATTTTCTAACCTCTAGCATCTTATTTTTTTCCTTTCCTAAAGAAGATATGACAGAAAAAGGGCGCCCCAATCAGAGCAGTCACTGCTCCAATAGGTATTTCCCTTGGGGCGATAATGCTTCTCGCTAAAGTATCTGCAATGACACAAAGAATTCCTCCTAAAAGAGCCGAACTTGGCAGAACCCACTTGTGAGTTGCTCCAAATAATCGTCGAGCAATATGTGGTGCAATTAAATCTACAAAGCCAATCACTCCAGTCATTGCTACACTGACTCCAGTTAACAAGGTCGAAAAACCAATTAAAATAAACTTCGTACGTTTAACTTCAACGCCTTGACTTAAAGCAAACTCATCTCCAAAGCTCAAGATATCCATTTCTCTATGAAAATAAAACAAGAAAAAGAAACCGAATACTAACATCGAGGAAAGAAGCCACACATTTTCCCAAGAGGCCCCCGAAAAACTTCCCAACTGCCAGAAAAAGATACGCTGCATATAATCAGGAGAAAAGGTCATGATTACAGTTAAAAACGCATTGACAAACAATGAAAAAACTAGTCCAACAAGAATAACTGTCTGATTGTCCAAACTGCTAGAAAATCATTGGGTAAAGAGCAAAACCATAAAAACTGTTATCAGCCCAAAAATAAAGCCACCAGCACTCATTGCGATTGTTGGTGTAGCAAAACTGAGCCCTAGCAGCATAACAATTGAAGCACCTAAAGAAGCACCAGAGGATACTCCTAAAGTGTAAGAAGATGCTAGAGGATTTTGGAGCAGAGACTGCATCACTGTTCCACTAGCACCTAAGGCTAGACCAGTAAGAAAGCTTAAAACTATCCGAGGCAACCTTACTTCAAGGATAATGTTCTCTAGAAGTGGAGAAATATTTTTCGACTTTCCTGCAACTATACTGATGAAGTCGTTTAAAGGAATATGTACACTTCCTAAACTTATACTTATCAACATTGCCACCAAAGACACAACAAAAAGCAAAAGAAGGCGTTGTGTTTTGTTTCTACTCAAGATTCTTGAATACATCTGGATACACCACTTTTGCCATTTCTTTCATCGCCCCAACTATATGTTGATTGGGAAGGGAACTTCTGCCGTTATCAATATAATAAACAGCTTTGTTTTTCACTGCTTTGACTTCTTTCCAGGTGTTCATCTTGAGAATATCATCCACTGGATGAGGCATATAGTTTACATTTGTTAAAATCACGTCAGGATTGGATAAAATGGCAGCTTCTTCTGAAATTTTTACTGCACCAGTTTCTTTTGCCATTACATTAGTAGCACCGATGGTTTCAATCATTTCATTGATAAAGGTTTCTTTCCCCATACTGTAAATCTCTGGCGAGGCAGCAATTTCAAATAATACGGTTTTTTTATGAGTGATTGTTTTGGCTTGTTTTTTTAAGGCAGTGATATCCTTTTCCATCTTCGAAATGATTGCCTGCCCCTTTTCTTTTTGATTCACAGTCAGTGCTACGAGACGGATATTGTCTTTGATTTCTTTAAAATTCTTTTCCGCTGGTAAAACAACAACTGTCGTACCTTTTTCCTTAATCTTTTCAATCTTGTCAGAAGATTGAAACATCGTGAGATCTGTTACAAATACCACTTCTGGCTTAAGTGCCATTATTTTCTCGAGATCCAAATTCATCATATCTGACTGTTCCAAGTTTTCCAAATTCTTGACATACTTGGGACTTTGGCTATCAACAGCGATAAGCTTATCTTTTTGTCCAAGGTCATCAATCACTTGTGTAACCGCTGGTGAAAGGGAAACGATTCTGCTGATGTTGCTCGGAATACTTATTTTTTCACCCTGAACTGTCGTAATCTCAACCTCAGAATGTGAATTTTCTTTAGTCTTCTCATTATTTTTTGCACAGGCTGATAAACTTAAAATTATAAGCAATAGCCCGATTTTTAATATTTTATTTTTCATTTTTCTCTTGCCTTACTAGAAAAGCTTCTACATTTGTAAGAACTTTTACTCACTTCTCCTATCTTTATACATATAAAAGAAGAAAGAAAAAACAAGTAAAACTTTTTATTATTCCTCATTTATTCTTCTTTCTCCAAACCCCTCACATCTTACACTGCACCACAGTAGACGGAGGGAGGCTTAAGGAGCATTATTTCCTACCCACAGACTTCTTGAATTACTTCAGATTATCCTTGGGCCAACTATCGCTCTCATTTTATCATGATTTCAACCTTATTTCTACCTTTTCCCCATCTGAATTCCACTGTAAAAAACGGCGAGAGCTTCTTCTCCCAATCATCTTTTACCTCTTGAATTTATAATTTAAGTGCAACAGAAAAAAGACTATTCATAAATCCAGTATAATAAGTTTGTCGAGAACATTATTAAGCTGGAGGAAATATGAATAGTCCCTACACTCATCTTACAATATTTGAACGAGAAAGTATATTTTTGTGGTCATCACAAAAGGTTTCTGTGCGTGAAATCGCTAGACGCTTAAATCGGAGTGTCTCCACAATTTCAAGGGAGCTTAAAAGAAATAGTGTTAATCAGGACTACTCTCCAACGGTTGCCCAAAGCAAATACCAGAGCAGAAAAAGTCATTGTGGAAGAAAAGCAATCTTCACCAATCGTCAATATTGGGAGAAAGTGAGACACTTATTCGTTGATTTACAATGGTCTCCTGAACAAATCTCTGCACGATTAAAGCATGAAGATTCGGAAGTACAGGTCAGTTATACAACCCTCTATAGGGCAATCTATAATGGCCTATTTGAGCTTGAAAAATTAAGTCATGGTAATCGTGGGTTAATTCGTTCACTGCGTCATAAAGGGAAAACTAGGCACACGAAAGGACATCAAGAAAAGAGGGGGAAAATCCCTATCTCCCATACCATTCATGAACGTCCAGAAAGTGCCAATCAACGTCTGGAGATTGGACATTGGGAAGCCGATACTGTAGCTGGAAAGACTGGTGGTTCATGCTTGGTTACGCTCA
>NZ_BAAFQO010000027.1:0-14055 GCF_042849115.1 Lactococcus muris
TGAGCGTAACCAAGCATGAACCACCAGTCTTTCCAGCTACAGTATCGGCTTCCCAATGTCCAATCTCCAGACGTTGATTGGCACTTTCTGGACGTTCATGAATGGTATGGGAGATAGGGATTTTCCCCCTCTTTTCTTGATGTCCTTTCGTGTGCCTAGTTTTCCCTTTATGACGCAGTGAACGAATTAACCCACGATTACCATGACTTAATTTTTCAAGCTCAAATAGGCCATTATAGATTGCCCTATAGAGGGTTGTATAACTGACCTGTACTTCCGAATCTTCATGCTTTAATCGTGCAGAGATTTGTTCAGGAGACCATTGTAAATCAACGAATAAGTGTCTCACTTTCTCCCAATATTGACGATTGGTGAAGATTGCTTTTCTTCCACAATGACTTTTTCTGCTCTGGTATTTGCTTTGGGCAACCGTTGGAGAGTAGTCCTGATTAACACTATTTCTTTTAAGCTCCCTTGAAATTGTGGAGACACTCCGATTTAAGCGTCTAGCGATTTCACGCACAGAAACCTTTTGTGATGACCACAAAAATATACTTTCTCGTTCAAATATTGTAAGATGAGTGTAGGGACTATTCATATTTCCTCCAGCTTAATAATGTTCTCGACAAACTTATTATACTGGATTTATGAATAGTCTTTTTTCTGTTGCACTTAAATTATAAATTCAAGTTTGAAAAACTCCTTTATTTTAGAGGCAGAAATGCCTAATTTATAGCGTAATTGTTAATGTGTCTTCAAGATTCATGATTTGATCTTGATGGATAAATTGCAGAGCAGGTCCTTCTGCTTTTGTCAGAACCATTTTTCCTTCGCCAATTTCAACAGAAATGGCTTGTCCTTGGTAGTCGAAACCATATGATAAATGAGACCAAGCTTGAGGTAGATTTGGTTCAATGCGTAGCTCACCTTCAATCATACGAACGCCGCCATAGCCAAACACCACCATTTGCCATATCCCTCCTAAAGATGCTGCATGAATGCCGGGGTCAGAAGATTTCATATATTCTCCCATATCAATATTTATCGCTTGCTTAAAAAAGTCATAGGACTGATCAAGCTTGCCTAAGTCCGCAGATAAGATAGCGTGCGTCGAAAGCGACAGCGAACTATCGTGTGTCGTTTTTGGCTCATAGTAATCAAAGTTCTTAAGCTTCAACTCCTTCTCGAACAATCCTTCAAACAGCAACATGAGCAACAGTACATCGGCTTGCTTGGTCACTTGGAAGCCATTGACTTGGTGCAAATTATAGTCGTGGAAGAGCCCATCAACGCCATCTGCTGATTTATACTTGGTCAAATCTAGCTCAGGCTTGCTTAAATAGGTATCATCTTGTGGAATAATACCAGCACTTGTAGGCTGAGGCAAGAAAATTTTATCAACCTTTGCTTTCAGATTTGCCTTTAACGCTTCTAAGTTAAATTCCTTATCTAATCTTGCATAGACCTCAGGTTTTTCAGCCTTCAAATGTCCAATTAAATCAATAACATAGGAGATGTTCCAGTGCGCCGTGTAGTTCGTATAAGCATTATTATCAATTTCTTCCTTATACTCATCCGGCCCCATAACATTTGTGATGACATACCGGTCATTAGGAGAATCGTATTCCAACCTTGAAGCCCAGAATTTAGCGGTATCTATCAATATTTCATAAGCTTTTTCATTTGCAAAATCCTGATTTCCTGTCACATCGAGGTATTGTTTTACCCCAAAAGCTACATCTGAGGTGATATGTTGCTCAATAAAACCAGATAAAATTTTCATGGCCTTTCCTGTTACGATATCCGCTGCTCCCCAGACCGGTGTCACTTCGCCATCTGTAGGCCAAGCGGCTTCCCATGGGTATTGAGCGCCTTCGTAACCATTGTCAGCAGCCTTTTTATGGGCACCTTCTAATCCTAAATAGCGATAGGTCAGCAACTTCTCGGCAATTTCTGGATGCGTAAAAGTAAAATAAGGCAACATGAAGATTTCTGTATCCCAAAAGGTATGCCCTTTATAACCTTGGCCGGATAAGCCTTTAGCTCCAATATTCATCCTCTCATCATGTGCAGGTACCATGCTATGTAAATGATATTTAGCAAAACGAATCGCCAGTTGGTCACGCGGGTGGTCAGAGGTTATTTTTATAGGATGTTTTTTCCAAATCATCGCCCATGATTGAGCAGATTCAGCGAGCAGCTCTTCAAAACTTTGTTTTTCCAAGTCCTGAAGCTCACTTACAGCCACATTGCGCATATTTTGAATACTGTGGTTGTCGCTATCATTATCAATACTGGTATAAATAGAAGCACGCTTCTCTAAGCTGACTTGCTCATTTTCTGCAAGTTTAAAATCAAAGTTCATAGAGAAACTACGTCGTCCAATTTCGGGACGCGTTGTTGCTGGGACACCTTTCAATTCATGACAAGCTGAGATGACAACATCCAGTTTACGGTGCGTGGCTTGTGGACACATTTGTAAAATCTTGCCATCAACAAGTCCCTTCTCACCTTCCGTAAAATGTTGACTTCCTTCATTCGAGACTTGACCATTGATACCTGTTTTGATGCTAATGGAAACAGGGGAACCAAGATTTTCGATATGAACTTGTGAAGCCATAAAGTGCCGACGTTTTTTCGAAATGAATCGTTTAAAGGTCATCTTTAGGGACACATCGTCTTTAGACCAACTTACTTCTCGCGTGAGAAGACCCCTTTTTAAGTCCAGTGTTTTTTTATAAGCCTCAATTTTTCCTGTCAACAGAGAAAACGGCTGTCCATTAATCTGAAAATCCATGCTCCAAATATCGGGGATATTAGGCAGCTCAGTGACTTCATTTTCATCAAAATAGTTGAAAGTTCCTGACACGAATGTATCCCTGCTTTGACCGACATAAGACTCTTCCTCTGCAGCGCGCGAGCCGACATAACCATTCCCCAAGCACATAATACTTTCCGTTTTCCCGAGATAGCGAACATCGAAGCCCTCTTGGCTAATTGTCCAATCTCCATAAATCATTTTTGCGCTCATTTGTCTATTAATCTCCTTACTAAAACGTTTTAGTTTTGGCTAAAAAATTATTTGTCAAAATAGTGTTGGTTCCTGAAAACAAGGATTACTGCTCCTAAGAGCAAAATACCCAAAATCAAAATAAGAGGAATGTGCCATATCGGACTTGTTATTAAAAATAGAATCGTATAAAACACATAGGCCTTTAAATAATATTTAGGATCATAATTTTCTCGATAATACCACGCAATACCATAGCTTACAAGTACCGTAATTATCAAAGGTAATATTAAGGACCATGTTGATAAGTTATCTACCATTGATAATCACCTGTCCCTTTCCAAGCCAGTCATGTAAAAATTGACCTCTTAAGCTATAAGTCACAAGACTCACGATAATAAAGAACCAACCAGCTAAAGGCAGCAAATATAAAATCTTAATGCCCTCTCTTTGTGCGACATCTGCTAAATTTTTTGAAAAAGCTTGTACACGCAACTTGGCAAAATATTTACCAATGGTTTTTCCCTCAAAGCTTGTCACTGCCAATACGTTGTAGATGATGAAAATCAATGCTGCTATAAGTTGATTAAAGCTATCCAGTCTTCGAAATAAACTACTGCTTATAAGTAAGACTGGCAAATAGATAATGATGAGATCAATCATACTGGCTAAAAGCCGTTGAATCATGAGTAAAAATTTCATTTCTGCCTCCTAAAACGGTTTAGCTAATTACAGTATAATGTAACCGCTGTCATTTGTCAAGTGCTTCTGGTAAATTTTTTTACTTTTTAATCAAGAAAAAAGTACACTCACTAGAATTGTGCACTTTCTCTAACAATAATTTCATAAGGGACCAGCCGCTTTCTCACTCGTCCCTCTTCTATCTGTTCAATGACATCCGAAACAGCATTTTTTGTAATTTCACTAATATTTTGTCTTACCGTACTTAAAGTTGGCGTAATATATGAGGCCAAGGTGATATCATCAAAGCCAACAACAGCAATCTCGTTCATCATCTGACGTTGAATTAATGCTTTAATAATTCCTATTGCCATCAAATCACTCGCTGCATAGATAGCATCAAATTGTGTCAAATCAGGATATTCACAAATTAAATCAAATGCTTTTTGTTCTTGATAATCGGCATAAAGGACATATGGCTTATACTGTCCTAACCCTTTTCGATACCCAGCTTCACGTGTTTGCGAAACCACAGCTTCTTTAGACCCATTCACAAAAAGAATTTTCTTATAGCCTGCATGAATCAAGCGTTCCGTCACTTCAATCGAAGCACCATAGTTGTCGACAGCTACTGATCCGATATTCAAATCATCCAGAGCAAGATCAATTCCTACAATGGGTAAGGGTAAGGCGGACAGCTCTCCATAATACGGATCCGAGGTCCGTAATCCTTGAATGATAATACCTGAAATATCATATTCTCGAGCCAGCTGCAGGAGAGACTTTTTTTCCTGTTTTTTACGATCTGTTGGGATAAACATGAATTCATAATCGGTTTGGTCAACACTATCAATGACTCCTCCCAATATTTCGAGAGGCATCGCAACGCCACGTGTCACATTTATTTCGTTCAAAACAAGTGCAATGATTTTCTTTTTTTTGGTGGATAAGTGCCGCGCTGCACTATTAGGAGTGTACTCTAATTTTTCGGCTGCAGCAAAAACTTTCTTCTGAGTTTCTTCGCTGATATCCTCGTAGCCATTAAAGACGCGAGAAACCGCACTAATGGACACACCTGCAGCTTTTGCCACATCTTTAATAGTTATTTTTTTCATCTTTCTCCTCGCACAAACTGCTTTCATCATAGCATTTTTCCTACGCACTATCAAGAACTAAAA
This sequence comes from Lactococcus muris, assembly GCF_042849115.1. NCBI lineage: Bacteria > Bacillati > Bacillota > Bacilli > Lactobacillales > Streptococcaceae > Lactococcus > Lactococcus muris. The sequence continues at coordinate 4,870 of NZ_BAAFQO010000027.1, forward strand.
CGTTTTTTTACTCGCCAAGAAAAAATGCCCTCTCTGGGCATTCTTACATATTCTACATCTTGTAAATAAATTTATTTAGTCTTCAGCAATGCGCACTTCTGTTTCCTTATCAAAGAAATGTGCTTTATTAAGATTAAGTGTCACAGTAATTTTTTCGCCAGGCTGACGGAAGTCTCTTGCTTCTACACGAGAGACAAGTTCTGTATCTCCTGCCTTAAGATAGAGCATTGTTTCTGCTCCTAAAAGCTCTGAAACAGTCACTTCTGTCTCTATTTGGGCGCCAGGATAAGCTTGCTCCGCAATGCTTGAAGCTGAGATATCTTCGGGACGAATACCCATAATAACTTCCTTAGAAGAGTAGCCTTTTTCCTTCAAAAGCTTATGCTTACCTTCTGGCAGCAGCAAACTGATGCCATCTCCTTTTAGCGTATCTCCCTCAACTTTTAAATTTATAAAGTTCATGGCTGGGCTGCCGATAAAGCCAGCAACAAACTTTGTCGCAGGTTCATTATAAAGTTCCTGAGGTGTTCCCACCTGCTCGATACGCCCAACTGTTCCTGACTTATCTGCATTTGGTGATGCACTCATGATAACGATACGATCAGCAAGAGTCATCGCTTCTGTCTGGTCATGTGTGACGTAGATTGTAGTTGCACCAATGCGACGATGAAGTTTAGCAATTTCTGTACGCATCGAAACACGAAGCTTTGCATCTAAGTTAGACAGAGGTTCATCCATGAGAAAGACCTTGGCATCACGGACAATAGCACGTCCCATGGCTACACGTTGGCGTTGTCCCCCAGACATATCAGCGGGTTTACGATCAAGAAGATCTGTCAGTCCAAGAATTTTAGCTGCTTCTTCGACCCGCTGTTTGATCTCTTCCTTTTTATATTTACGGAGTTTAAGCCCAAAAGCCATATTGTCAAAGACTGTCATATGTGGATAAAGCGCATAGTTCTGGAAAACCATAGCGATGTCACGATCTTTTGGCGCAACATCATTCATCAGTTTTCCATTAATGGTAAATTCTCCCTCTGTGATATCTTCGAGTCCCGCAATCATACGCAATGTTGTTGATTTTCCGCATCCTGATGGTCCAACAAAAACGATAAATTCTTTATCTTTTACATCTAGGTTAAAATCTTCTACAGAATATTGAGTAGCATTGGGATATTTTTTGTAAACTTTATCTAATTTAAGTGTTGTCATTGTTTCTCCTTCATCTTTTTATATTTGATACTATATTCATTTTAATGCAAACGCTTCCGTCAATCAATGTAAAATCTGTACAAAAAAACTGTACATTATGCACAGTATAATTTGTTATAGCGCGACAATATTTGGTGCGGTTGACCCTCATGCCAAGTATCCACTTGTTCTTCTGTTGTTCGTTACACCTATGACTTAGTTCCCAAACACACTGTTTGACGAAGTACCTTTGTTATTCACTTTCTTCTTTGAGTTGCTCAGCTTCTTCTGCAAATTTTTGGGCAACAGCTTCTAAAGCTAGACCTTTCTCATCATCTGAATAATGATCATTATTAATTTCATCAAGATTAACAAAAATTTCGATATGACCATGAAGGTTGGTGAAGGTTACTGGTGCGTCACCGCCGTATTCACCATCTACATTTATCATCATCCTTTTATCTGTGAGTGGTTCTATCTTTATTTTGCTCGCTTTCAAGTATTCAATATTCACATCGTCAACATGACTGCCCTTAATAACCATGGAAATCAAGGCGAGTAGTTCAAAAAGATTGTCTGTTTTCACTAAAATCAGTGTAAATAGACCGTCATCTAATTTTGCATCAGGCGCAATCTTCTCAAAGCCACCAACAGAGTTTGTTAGGGCAGCAAAAAACATGGAAATTTCACCTTCAAATACGCCGTCATCATAAGTCACTCTGACCTTTTGTTTTCTAATCTGTGGCAGAAGATCAACACCTTTTGCTAAGTAAGCCAGGTAGCCAAAAGCAGTTTTCAGTCGACTCGGCACACTATAAGTGAGTTCTGTCAGACTACCTCCGGCAGCAATATTGATAAAGTATTCTCCGTCATTGACTTGACCTACATCTATGTTTAGCGTTTGATTTTTGCCAATCATTTCAACGGCAGCCAAGGGTTTATTTCGAGGAATTTTGAGTGCACGCGCAAAATCATTGGTCGTTCCAGTTGGAATAATCGCCAACTTGGGTCTTTTTTTAAAGGGAGAAATTCCACTGACAATCTCATTGATTGTTCCATCACCACCTGCTGCCACAATCAGGTCAAAACCCATTTTAGTCGCACGTGCAGCCTCTTTCTGAGCCGACTGTGGCTCAGGGGTCGTTTGAAAAGCAGAAACCTCATATCCAAAACTTTCCAGCTTGTCCAAAATGTCAGCCACATTTTTCTTGATAATTTCCTGTCCACTGCTCGGATTGTAAATCAATCTTGCTTTCATAAATTCAGCAACTCCTCTTCTGACCAGACTTCAATGCCTAAGTCTCGTGCCTTAGTTAACTTTGAACCCGCATCTGCACCTGCAACAACCAGATCCGTCTTCTTAGAAACTGATCCAGCAACATTTGCCCCCAAAACTTCTAATTTTTCTTTAGCTTCTGTTCGTGTCATTGATGTCAATTTTCCAGTTAATACAACTCTTTTTCCTGATAAAATACTGTCTGTTTTTGGTTTAACACCAAGATATTCAAAATTTACACCAGCTTCTTCTAATTCATTGAGTAAAAGCTGTGCACCTTCTGTTGCAAAATATGTCGTTACTGCTTTTGCAATTACCGAACCTAAACCCGCAATTTCTGAAATTTCTTCCAAGTTTGCTTGTGATAAACGACGAATGTTACCAAAACGTTCAAGAAGTAACTTTGCTGCCTTTGCCCCCACATGACGAATCCCCAAACCAAAAAGAAGTTTCTCTGCTGAATTTCCTTTTGAAGCTTCAATGGCTGCCAGTAATTTTGTAGCGGATTTTTCTTGAAATTTGTCCAAGGCTAATAATTCATCCAGCTGTAACTTATAAATATCTGCGACATCTTTGACTAAAGAATTGGTAAAAAGTTGTGTCACGATAGATTGACCCAAGCCAGAAATATTCATGGCACCTCGGCTGGCAAAATGAATGAGTTTCTCGCGATTCTGTGCAGGGCACAGTGGATTGATACAGCGTAAAGCAACTTCATCTTCAAAGTGCACAAGTTCAGAAGCACACTCTGGACAATATTTTGGAATAACCATCTCCACAGAGTCCTTGGGACGCTTATCAAGCAAGACACGCTGCACAGCTGGGATAATATCACCAGCTTTATAAATCATTACTCTGTCTTTCAGACGGATATCTTTCTCTTTGATATAGTCTACATTATGCAAGGTTGCTCGCGACACTGTTGTCTGTGCTAAGCTAACAGGTTCCATATTAGCTGTTGGTGTCACGACCCCCGTCCGTCCCACTGTCCAATCCACAGACAAAATCTCGGTTTCTGCAAGCTCTGCCGGAAACTTATAAGCAATGGCCCAGCGCGGCGCTTTAACTGTAAAACCTAACTCCTCTTGTTCTGCGAGATTGTTAAGCTTAACAACGACACCGTCTATGTCATAATCCAAAGTATCTCGCATAGTGGCAACACGCTCAATAAAGCTCCAAACTTCATCAATATTTCTCGCAAAAACGCGTTCTTTATTAACAACTAGACCTAGCTTTTCCAGATACTCTAAAACTTCTTCCTGCGTTTCGTTTGTCGCAGGACTGGCCTCTTGATAAAGGAAAGTTGCTAGACCACGCTTACTCACTTCTTTGGTATCCAATTGACGAAGGGTGCCAGCCGCGGCATTTCGGGGATTGGCAAAAGAAGTTTTGCCTTCTAATTCACGTTCTGCATTAAGTTTTATAAAGTTTTTCCGAGGCAAGTAGGCCTCACCACGCACTACGATATCGACAGGTTCCTTCAAAACAAGAGGAACGTCCTTGATTCTCTTAACATTTTCTGTGATATTTTCCCCGACAGTTCCATCACCGCGTGTCGCTGCCGCTACAAGCTTCCCTTCTGCATATTTCAAGGAAAGTGAAAGACCATCTATTTTTAATTCACAAATGTATTCAGGTTTCGGAATAACTTTACGCACACGTTCGTCAAAATCTTCTAACTCTTCACGTGAAAAAGCATCAGACAGACTGTAGAGATTGTATTCGTGCTGATATTTTTCAAATCCTGCCAAGACAACATCTCCGGTACGGTGGGTCGGAGAATCCGCACGTACCAAGTGAGGATTTTCTTGTTCCAGTGTCTCTAGCTCACGATAGAGACGGTCATACTCCGCGTCTTCTACAGAGGGCTTATCCAAGGTATAGTATTCGTAAGCATATTTATTTAATAGCTCCGTTAAATCTTTAATCTTTGACTCGATATTCATACAAACAATTCTATCATATTTTTCCTTTTCCTCTGAGCAAGAACAGTTGCTATACCACTCAAGAAGCATAACATTATCGAGCCAGAACTATCCTATGCTAAACCTCAGCAGATATGCGATGAAAACGGCCATTTTTCCAGCAAAAAAACTGCATTCCTTTCCTCCACTTGCACTTGATGATTGTTATCTTGCATGGTGTGATATAATGGAGGAGCTTAATGCCTATATTAAGCTTAATACTTATGAGGTTTTAGATGAAAAAACAAGTCTTCAACAAAGTTATTATTGTACTGGTCCTTCTTTTGAGCGGCATTATCATAATCGCTGGACTACTCGGGCGACAGATTCTCTTTCGCGACTATCCTGTCTTTCAGTCAATGTCCCAAAAAGAAATTATCGAAACAACAAATATCCGACCTGATGATAACGACTATATCAAAAAATTAAAAAATAATGCTCTGGATGTCTATCTGAGCAATGCATCCAGTGAACTCGCTGAAAATTTAATGGTTAATGAAAAACTTATCAACCGTATCATAAATGGCGAAATGTCTGAGGAGCAGTTCTCTCAGAGTCAAGAGCAGCTACAGCAAGCTCTTGGGGCAAGCGATGAGCAGATGACTCAACTGTCTCAGATTTATGAAAATGCTCGCCTATCTCGCGCCGTTCAAGAGCTTCAAGCGGATACGGGGTCTTTAAAAGCAGAACAGCTTCCTCAATTTATTGAAAAAGCAAATCAGTTGGCCCAACAAACTGAAAAAAGTATTCAATCTTACATTGAGGATGAGGATGCTGTTTCTCAATCAACCATTATAGACTCTATTCAGACACTCCACCAAGCAAATGCTCTTCTCAATAACTTTACTCAGTTTGTGAATTACACAAACAGTTACAGTACAATTAGCCGTCTTCAATTTAGCCAAATTGCGACTGACAATACGCTTATGGAGGACTTTATTCCTGTTTTCAATAAAGTCAACACATATTTGAGCAAAAAAGAAACCGTTGAGGCACGTATCAAAGAGTTAACTGCCTTTCAAAAGAAAATCGAAAAATCAGAGCAATTAAAAAGCGCCAGTGTTGTTCTCCCGAACCTGAAAGGAAAAACTTTGGCTGAGGCGAGGAAAATTGCCCAGACAGATTTTCAGATTAAAGTTCCTACACAGTTTGAGGATAAAGATACAGCGATAATCACTCAGCAAAGTCCTGCTTCTTCAGATTATACACGGATTATGAAAGGGCAAACTGTCACCGTTCAAACACGAGAAAAAGAAAAAACAGACTCAAAAACGGATGACAAAACAGAAGCGAATAATGATGATGATAAAAATAAAGGAGAGGAAGAATGACTAAAAAAAGAATACTCCGTGCCCTATCCATTTTTTTCCTTGTCCTTTTGTTTTTCACAGCTGTTGGCGCCGTTGGTGCCGTTTATCTCTTGGATAAGGAGTCGCACAATGCTCACAGGATCGAACTGAAACCTTCACCGCAAGCGATTTCTCAATCTTTTACAATCACAGATATTAATGGAGAAGCTCTTCAAGAGTCCTCAAATATTTACAAATACATTCCCGCACAACTTTCCGGTAAGGACCAAAACATTCCCGAGCTTTATACAAAAGCATTAGTGGCAGTTGAGGACAGTGACTTCTATTCCCGTAAAACCAAGGGTTATTCAATAAAAGGCGTCAGCAATGCGATTTTGTCTGAAGTCCTCACGCGTTTACACCTTGCACGTGGTCCACGTGGTGGCTCAACCATTGATCAGCAGTTAGCCAAAAATATTGCTCATGGCGGTTTTAACGCAGACAAATCCCTTTCTCGTAAAATTGTTGAATTAATTGATGCACATAGCCTTGCCGAACGTTATTCGCGCAATGATATTTTGACAAGTTATCTTGACACCCTGCGCTTAACTCCCGATACTATTGGACCAGGAGCAGCTTGGAATAACCTTTTTTCCACACCAATGATGACTGACGAAAGGACTCCCCTCTACATTGCACAAATTGCATACTTAGCGGGCCTTGGACAAGCTCCTTCGACTTATGTTCAAGATTTTTCAGGCGCTGGGAAGCAACGCGCACTCACTGTCTTGGCTGTCATGAAGTCTAGCAAAATTATTTCTGAGCAAGAATACAAGGATAGTGCTGAAGCAGTAAAAAAAGAGCTCAAACTCAATCCAAATTATACCCAAGGCATTCCTCATGCTTATCAAGCTTATATCGCTCAAGTCCAAAAAGAGCTTGGACAGCTGGCCTTGCCAAGAAATGCTAAAGTTGTCGTCAAAACCTATGCCACAAAAGGGCATCTGGATTATCTAGAAACTGTAGCCAACCATACTGCGCCCGATGTATCTAATATTCCTCGTAATGAACTGCCTGAGGGGGCTCTAACAGCCATCTCTGTGGTTGACACCAAGACAGGACATATCTTAGCGCTCAATACAAATTCGGATAATCCACAGCTTCCTATATCCTCTGTCCGATCTTCTGGTTCAACAATCAAGCCACTGTTAGACTATGCTCCAGCGCTTGAATATGGTTATATTAACGAAAACAGCATTCTGAACGGTAATGCGACAACTTACGCGAATGGTAAACCTTTGATGAACTACGGCGGCAAAAGTTATGGTCCAGTCCCAGCAAGTTTTGCTCTCGGAAATTCTTTGAACTCTGCTGCACTTCAAACTTTTGATATGACTAATGACGATCAAAAAAATAGTATCATGCGACCTTTAGGTATTGCCTCACATCACTATGATCAATCACATTCAATCAGTTATGATTTCTCACCTCTACAAGCTGCTTCTGCCTACTCTGCTATTGGAAATGATGGTGTACGTGTCGTACCTACTGCCATAGCTTCTGTTAGTGTGAATGGTCAAGAAGTTCCCCTCAACCAGCCTGAAGCGCAACGCGCCATGAGTTCTTCAACAGCGCGCGCGCTGGTCAATCTCATGCAAAATGTGACACAACCCAACGGTTCTGAGCCCCTAGCTGCCCAGCCACAATGGCCCAACGCCTTTGCTACAAAGTCCGGACTTTCTAACTTCCCAGAGACTGCCACAGAACCTGCCCGTAGCCAAGGTGCTCCTGATGCTTGGATGGCTGCTACATCAACTGGTGTTTCTACTGCTGTTTGGGTAGGAAGCCCTGATATGAGTGGTAAATATTATATCCCAGCCGCCCCAATCGAACAAGAAAACAACATGCGTGTTTACCTGCTCAACAATACCATCAGATTTATGAATGAGGGCAGAAATATAACTCCGTTCGCTTTCTCTGGTACAGCACTGCCGCACACCCCTCTTTTACCTGAGTTACCCCAGCTCGTTTCTCCTCCCACTCCTCAAGCGATTCAACAGGCAAAAGCATTCAATGCTACTGCACCAACTGTTACTCCGAAACTTGAAGAATTTTATCAGGCACATCGGCAAGACAAACTTGTCGAAGCTCGCTCAGTTTATGGGGCTAACGAGGATTGATGACTCATATCATAAAAAAACAGCCCCACTCTATCATACAGGCTTAAGAAGCGCCAAGCCAAAACAATGAAAACTCGCGGAATAACGGCATACAAGAATGCTGTTTTATTCCGCGAGTTTTTTATGGCTTTGGGTAAAATCAACTCACTATGACTTTTATCCCAGACTTTTTCCTTTTGTAATTTTGGTTAAGGGAGGCAGGTTTCTAAATTTTTGTAACAGATCAGTTTCCTTGATTGATAATCAGAGCAGGACGCATGCTACCAGTAGAATTCGCAATACCTATAGAATCTGGTCCCGCGAATCCTCCACGGTTTCCTACACGCCAAGCCCGTCCTGGAAGCCATGGAGTACGTGTCCACCACCAGCCTAACGCTCCATGTCCACGTTCCAAGGCGGTAGGAAATCCTCGCCCTGGACCTGATAAGCGTAACACATCTGCAACGGAAAGAACAAAAGCACGAGGACTACCACTTGGATCAATCTCAGTCACATCATTTGCAATATTAAGGGCAGCAAGGTTAGTAATCATCCACCGACTTTCATCATCATCCCAAATAATGTCTTCAGGAAGAAGCTGACCTGTGTCAAAGCTATCTGACACGGGTTGAACCATGTCCTGAACTTCCTGGGAAAGTGTGCTATACCAATCGTCCATAGCTCCTTCTTGATTGTAAAAGTTAATATCACGTATCGCATCATCCCGAATAATCATATGGTTTCCGTTATCCATATCTTCAAGATAGCGGTATCGTTCCCCAGCCATGGTAAAGATACGACCTGGACGCATGGTCGAAAAGTCAAAGGCTGCTGGTGCACTGTCTTCGTTAGGCAGTGGGTTCGGGCCGTCATCATGCATGGCTCCATTCTGGATACCACGGAGGAACTCTGCCAGATCCGCATGGTGTTGCTCCCCATCATTGAGGAACTCCTCATGCTGGTCAGGACTGACTAAGCCACTCTCAACATGAATCCCATAGTAGTAAAAGCCGTTAAAGACCTTGTCCTCAATGGCAGCCGTCATCTCCGCTGCATCAAGCAGGTAAGAGCTGGCTTGCTCACTGTCCAGCCTGTTGGCCCAATAAGCCCAGCCCGTGTTCGGGTCAACCACCCAGAAGTTGCCTATCTTCTGATAGTTCGGGAGGGTGACCCACTGATCCATGGTCATTGGGGCACGGTCTTGTTGTAAGTTTTGAGCGGTTTGGTTGGTCACTTCTTCTCCCGGCCAGATTGGACCACTGTTGTCAAAGCTGCCGCCTGCTGACCAGTAAGCATCGATACCGTCC
>NZ_BAAFQO010000028.1:0-12247 GCF_042849115.1 Lactococcus muris
GCTGGTTGAAGGCTTGGAAGGCGAAGGTGCCGCCTACCAAGAGCAATAAGAGGGACAGGAGCGCGAGGTTGCGCAGCCGCCGCTGGTTTTTCTTTTCTGGTGTCATAAACTCCTCCTTTGACGTAACCTGTGGTTTAGATTTTCATTACATTTGTATTTCTAATGTTACATTTACTTTCTGAGTCTATAGTATAAAAAAAAAGGTCAAATGAAATGAGTGTTTGATGAGAAAAAACCAGTTCAGTTTAGCTGTTAGGCTTACAAAAAAAAAAAGAGACCTACCTGTCCCTTCTTTATCCAGTATCATTTTTTATGTTCTTAAGCCACGTCCACGTTCAATAAAATAGTAACAAATAGCATAGAGAGCAACAACAAAACCCAGCAAAACAAGAAGACTAATCCAAAGCGCCACATCTTGAAGACCCAAGAAACCATAGCGAAAACCTGAAATCATGTAAACGATGGGATTTATCTTAGAGATGTCCTGCCAAATCGGCGGCAGCATTGAGATAGCGTAGAAAACGCCCCCCAGATAGGTCAAAGGCTGCAGAACAAAGGTCGGAACAATCGAGACATCATCAAAAGAGCGGGAAAAAACTCCATTCAGTAAACCTGCCAGTGAAAAAAGGAAGGCCGTCAAGAGTAAAGTCACAAGGATGACCAGCCATGAGTTTACCACCAAAGGAACAAAAAGCAAGGAAATAATCGTAACAAACGTTCCTACAAGTAGACCACGTAAACTTCCACCAGCAACAAAGCCTAAGATAATTACGTGGGTAGGTACGGGGGCAACAAGCAGTTCTTCAATATTCTTCTGAAACTTTTGGGAGAAGAAACTTGATGAAACATTTGCATAAGAACTTGTAATGACTGACATCATAATCAAACCAGGAACGATGAATTGCATGTAGGAAAAGCCATTCATATCCCCGATACGCGACCCAATCATTTTCCCGAAAATGATGAAATAAAGCGTTGTTGTAATCACAGGTGGGACTAAAGTTTGCACCCAGATACGCATAAAACGTGTCACCTCTTTAATCGCAAGAGATTTACCTGCTGTCCAGTAAAGTTTAAGCATTCTTCACCTCCTCTTCGTGGGTAAGTTTAACAAAAAGTTCTTCCAAGCGGTTGGATTTATTACGCATGGAGAGGACTTGAACGCCTTGTTCTGTCAACTGCTCAAAGGCAGCATTTATCCCTTGGTTTCGCTCAATCTTAAGCTCCAATGTTTGCGGGTCAATCATGTTCATCGTATAGTCACTGAGTTTTGGAACGGCACCAGTCGCTTTGATATCTAAGACAAAGGTTTCTGACTGCAATTTTGACAAGAGGTTTTTCATGCTTGTATCTTCAATGACTTGTCCTGACTGAATAATTCCGATATTGCGGCAGAGCATTTCTGCTTCTTCCAGATAGTGCGTTGTCAGGATAATCGTTGTTCCTGATGCATTAAGCTGCGCAAGAAATTCCCACATCGAGCGACGTACATCAATGTCAACACCGGCCGTTGGCTCATCTAAGATTAAAAGTTTCGGTTCGTGCATCAAGGCACGCGCAATCATCAAACGCCGCTTCATGCCACCAGACAATCGTCCTGCGCGGTCATTACGTTTATCCCAGAGTTCAAGTTGGGTCAGATATTTTTCAGAGCGTTTGAGCGCCTCTTTACGTGGTACACCGTAGTAGCCTGCTTGGTTGACTAAAATCTGTTGGACTCTTTCAAACTGATTGAAGTTGAACTCTTGTGGTACAAGTCCGAGCTGTTGCTTGGCTTGAACGAGATTTTTATCAATATCATAGCCAAAGACCTTGACCGTTCCTGATGTTTTGTTCACAAGTGAGGTAATGATACCGATAGTTGTTGATTTTCCTGCTCCGTTTGGTCCAAGTAAGGCATAAAAGTCGCCTTCTTCAACGCTTAAGTCAATGCCTTTCAAAGCCTCTGTACCCGAATCATATACTTTTTTTAAATTTTTTATTTCAAGTGCTTTCTTCATTTGTAGCCCTTCATTATTTCTTCTATTTGCTCTACACAGATGCCAAACATATTAAGTCGCTTGAGAACTTGTTTGCCGTTGGCATAGCCTATCCGGAGTTCTTCACAGAGGTATTCACGCCGCTGACGACTGTCGGGGCGAAGAATTAAGCCAAATGTAATGAGGTCTGCCTGAGTTACAGTCGGTGAAACAAGCTTGCCCCCCGTTAAATGTCCTAGAGCTTTTTGTAAATCTTCGTATCTTGCATGCTCAACCCCGAGAGAGCCTTTACCTTTAGGCCGTGCTTCTTCACGCTTCAAAAAGGCGTGCTGGGCCTCAGGTATAGCTTGCATGATAATCTTGCGGATACGTTCCCCTTGAAAGTCTGGATCTGTAAAAACAACGAGTCCGCGTCTTTCTTGAAGCACTTTCAGGCGCTCAATATCCGTAGCATCAATACTGCTGCCCCCAGTTTCGTAAGTGTCTAGCTCATAAAAACGTTTGAGATTAGTGGTGTCGTCACGCCCCTCAACAACAATGACTTTGTCAATTTTTTCTTTTGTCATGATAAGCCAAATACCTTAAGCGCATTGGCATAAGTTTGCTCTGCCACCTCTTCTAGTGTCAGGCCCCGAAGCGCAGCGATTTTTTCAGCTGTATAGCGTGTATAACCTGGCTGATTTTCCTTGCCACGATAAGGCATTGGCGAAAGATAAGGTGCATCCGTTTCGACAAGTATGCGGTCTAGAGGGAGCTTTGAGGCTGCTTCTTGAACGTCCAGCGCTTTCTTAAAGGTAACCACTCCTGAAAATGATAGCATTAACCCAAGTTCTATAAACTTTTTAGCCTCTTCATAGCCCCCAGAAAAGCTGTGCATAATACCGCCACGAGGACCAACTCCCTCTGACTTTATAATCTCATAAGTGTCTTCCAGTGCATCCCGTGTGTGCACGACAAAGGGAACATCAGCTTCCTTGGAAATTTGAATCTGACGGCGAAAAGTCTTCTCTTGAAGCTCCTTCGCCTCCACCATCCAGTGATAATCTAACCCAATCTCGCCCACTGCTAATACCTTATCTTTTTGCAGGTTTTCTAACAAATACTGCTCTGCTGCTTGATCAAAGCTGCCACATTCGTCAGGATGCCAACCAATCGTTGCGTAGCATTCCGTAAACTCTGTAGCAAGCTTCATCGCCCAATCATTTGTTTTTCGGTTAACCCCAACGATATTCATGCGATGAACATCCAGCTCATGTGCCTGAGCGATAATCTCCTTTTCTCTACCTATAAATTCATCCGAATTGAGGTGCGTATGTGTATCAAAAATATCCATTCTTCTATTATAACGTAAAACAAAGTAAATTTTCTCTTAGAAAATTACCTTGTTTTTCTATCAAATTTTACTTTGCTTATGTTCTTCAAGAAATAATGAGAAGAAAAAGTTTCTCCCACACGTTCATTTTAATTTTTTAACTGTCTTGCTCTGTATATCTTCCAGATTATTTCGTTCTTCTTTATAAATTTTTCATCCCCTTTACAGGTCTTTGTCCTCTTTACAAATTTACACTTTGTATTATACAATATAATTACGGATCCGGTTTCAAGAGTCTCTAAAATGAAAATTGCTTCACTAAAAGACATTTAGGAGGAATGTTATGTTAAAACGACTAATGCTGAGTTTTGCTGTTTTGTTGGGTGTGCTTTGTTTGTCTGGTGCACCAAATCATGCTTTTGCATCCACAGTGGGAGCACCACCGTCTTCCCAATCTAATGAAAATACAGACGATACCTTACCTCTTGATACCCCGTTAGTACTCAGGGGCTTTGACTACAATAATAACTTTTTAGGCTATCTGGGATTGACTTCTAGTTTTTTTTGGAATTACCTCTACATGGATACCTATGGGGAAATGTATCTAGAAGATGCCGGACATGGTAAATTTTTCATCCGCGCTGGAAAACCCTCTTGGGAAGAGTATGACTATGTAACAATAAGCAGCCGAGGTTACCTGTACTTAGGTACTAAAGAACATGCAGAGCCTTTTACTATCACTTCAGAAAACGATCCTGTTAACCCTGGTCAAAAACTCTATGATATCTTCGACAGTAAGTTCAGAGGCGTAGGCGTGTATGGTAGATATGTCACAGTTGGAGGAGGTACTGTTCCAGTATTTTGGCAGATTATCCCCCAACCTTAATAACACGGCCACAGTAAGCCAGACAAATAAATAGTATCTCTCATCCGGAAAGAAGAGACAGCAGCTACTTAGGAGCAGGTCCGTAAAATGACCGGATAAATTGTTTAGCCACTCCATGAAGTCAAAGTTTCAGACTTCTGTGTTGATTACTTTTAGTTTCTTTAAATAAGAACGTGTTTTCTATTCATGAAATGCACGTTCTTTTGGTATTTTTTTAGATTTCCAACATGTGCCATTAATCAGGTATAATTTTTTTATTTTTAAGTTAGCATCAAAGTATGTGATTTTCCTATGTACTTCGGATTTCTAGCATTTTCTCTAGCCTTTAGCTTCTAAAATAATTGTCCTCCTCCCTTTTAACTTTTCATCAATAAAAAAGTATCCCTTATACATATTTTTATTTGTCCAGTAGCTCTTGTCTTTGAATACACAGCAATATTTCTCCCTTTTCCATGGACTTTTTTACTTATCCAAAACCTTTACATTTTAAGGTTTTATATTTACAATACGCTTATGGATCCGGTTTCAAGAGACACTGAGTGCAAAGTCATTTCAAAATTAGAAGACATTTAGGAGGAATGTTATGTTAAAACGATTGATGCTAAGCATCTTTGTATTGTTGGGTATTGTTTATGTGGCAAACTCACCGACCCATGCGTCGGCAACCACATCTGGCTTGTCTGGAAGTCCTGCTCTAACTTCCCGAGTCAAATCAACACCACCAAAAGATTTACCGCTTAATACTCCCTTAGTATTCATGGGATTCAGTGAAAAGGAATCTTTCTTGGGCTATCTAGGATTATCTGTTAGTTTGAATTGGAATTATCTCCATATGGAACATGATGCAGATGCAGCTAAGGAGATTTATATAGAAGATGCTGGAAATGGCAGAGTCTATCTAAGATCTGGAAAGGCTGACTGGAAGGGATATGACTATGTGGCAATATCTTCTCAAGGCTTCTTGTACTTAGGTCTCAAAGACTATGCAGCAACTTTCGCTGTATCTGGAGTAGACGATGCTAAGAACTCCAACTATAGATTCTATGAGTTTTTCGACAAAGATTTTAGAGGTCTCGGCATGTATGGCGACTTTGCTACGATTGGCAAAGGGACCACGTTTGCAGCTTGGAAGCTCGTGCCCATGCCAAATTCAACTCAGAAACTTAACGGACAGTCTTGAAAGGGCAATCAAGAGAGAAAGTTAGCCTAAGTCCTGCAAGTAAAAAAGGGCACTCAGGTCTCATTTATCACTTTTAGATTTCCTCAAGCAAGAACGTGCTTCCTCAAAGAAAGCACGTTTTTTGATATTTTCGGAAATTACCATTACTTCAGCAAGCAGCTTGAAACATTAAGAAAGCTCAATTAATCCATATAAAACAAGTCAATTTCAAAAAGTTCTCAGTGTCTCCTTCATACTTAACACTTTCGGTCTTGTTTGCTTTATCATTTCAGATAAAAAGTTCTGATATATATATTTTATATGAAGCAGTCTTGCTTATTTCTCAATTTTCATCTTATTATTTTCCTATCCTTAAACTTTTTTGCCTGCCTGATGTCTTTACATTTCCTACCTTTGTATTTAAAATGCTGTTATAGATTTGTTTTCAAGAATTTTTGGAAGTCTCTCAGATTTAGAAAACAGTGAGGGGAAAATTTATGTTAAAAGGAGCAGTGTTTGGGACGGCTGTGTTAGTGACTTGTATCTTTGCTTCACCTACACATGTCGCTACAGCTAAGTGTCAGAAAAATAAGGCGATTTTTCAAGACCTAAGAACAGAAGAAACTTTACCTCTTGATACGCCATTACTTTTTAGAGTTTATGACTACAACAACCAATTTCTTGGTTATCTGGGCTTAACTTCCTCAAAAGATTGGGACGGTCATGATTGGGATTACTCTACATGGATACTTATAAACCTCTATACTTGGAAGATGCCGGAAATAATAAAGTCTATATGAGGTCTGGTAAACCAAACTGTAGCAAACATAACTATGTGGCCATTTCTTCCAGAGGCTATCTTTACCTAGGGGGAAAAAATATGCCGAAGCCTTTCTCACTTACGAGCAAGACGATCCTATCAATCCTCAACAAAAACGCTATAGATTTTTCAATCATTATTATAGCCCCATAGGGACATATGGAAAATACATTACAACAGGCCTAGGAACAGCTCCAGCAACTTGGAAAATTATAAAGCAACCCTAGATACCATAAGTTTATATCAGCCTGCTTTATTCGGGATAGAAACAATAAAGCGTCCTGTTACAGTTCATTATGCCGCTACATATTTTCTCGAAAACCGGCATGGTTAAAATCATCCAAAAATATCTAAGGAGAAATGTTATGTTCAATCGACTCATCGTAGGGAGCTCTGTTTTATTAAGTGCACTTTGTGTCTTTGCTTTTCCCAAGTCTGCAGTTGCAGCCGCAGATTTTTCTCATAGTCACGTCCTGCTTTCTCAAAATCCAAAGGATGAAGGAGTTCTGCCCCTTGACACTCCTTTATTGTTTAGTGCCTTTGACTATAACAACCATTTTTTAGGGAGTTTAGGATTAACGACAACCCTAGATTGGAACCTCTTGCCTTGGGAATTTCTCTATCTATCTGCTTTTAAGGAGGTTTATTTAGAAGATGCGGGGCAGGGTAAAGTTTATATACGCTCTGGACAAGCATATTGGGAAGGATATGACTATGTGGTAATATCTCCTAAAGGCTACCTCCTCTTAGGAAATAAAAAATACGCAGAAGCTTTTACTGTAATCGCGGAAAGCAATCCTTTCAATCCTAATCAAAAAATTTATGAATTTTTTGATCGAAACTACAGAGGGATAGGAACCTATGGCAAATACATCACCGTAGGACCAGGAACACGACCTACTGTCTGGAACATCGTACGAAAACTTTAGGCATAAGCTGCGACAGCTTCTAAAAAAGAGGGACTTGACACTAAAAAGCGCTTCGGTTCCTGCTCAAAACAGAGAAGATATTATAGGCAACATCCTCTTTCCAGAACTGAGGTCAAGTCTCTCACCGTGCACGATTTACTTAGACACTTGGGCCTCCTCTCATTTATAACAATATAATGTCACTACAGATTTGCTCTCAACATGCAGTCAAATTCATGTCAAAAAATTTTTAGGAGAAGAACTATGTTCAAGGGATTAATTTCAGGAGCAGCCATGTTATTAACTGTGCTCTCTATCTTTGCTTTATCTACACAGGCGATGACAGCCACAGCTGATGCTCATAAAGATAGCACCGCTTCTTTAAAAACAGAAAACAGCTTACCTCTTGATACACCTTTGTATTTTCGTCTCTTTGATTATGACAATCATTTTCTAGGTAACTTAGGCTTGGAAACATATCTAAGTTGGGATCATAACTGGGATTACGTTTCCCTCAGTAATCGTAAAGAAGTTTATTTTAAAGATGCGGGTCACGGGCGAGTTTATATAAGGTTTGGAAATTCTTTCTCCGCCGAGCGTAACTATGTGGTTATATCCTCTAATGGCTCTCTCTATCTAGGAGAGCCAAAAGATGCAACTGCTTTTGCTGTTCTCGTAAAAAGTGATCCTTTCTATCCTAACCAAAACATCTATAAATTTTTCGACAGGAAAGCTAACGAAGTCGGTGTTTATGGGCAATTTGTCACAGTAGGAAGAGGAACAATACCTTGCATTTGGAGAATTGTCCCATCACTTAAGTAACAGTTGTAAAATGCTCCACTCTATGAAAACTTCCTTGGCTGCTTGTTTACTTTTTGATGTGCTGGTAAGCAAAAAACGCCACCATGGGCGTTTATGAATAATTGCATTTTTTAGATGGCATTGCGTAAGCGAGCGCCACCATTTTCCAAGATACGTACGGTACGTGGTAAGAAAGCACGAATCTCTTCTTCATTGTATCCTACATGTAGACGTTTTTCATCCATGATAATCGGACGACGCATGATTTGTGGATTTTCAGAAATGATTTTGATGGCTGCGGATAGTGATAAGTCTTCAAAATCAACACCCAGTGTTTTAACAAAACGGTTACGACTAGAAATGAGCCCCTCAACACCATCATCACATTTTTCAAGAATGCGGCTAATTTCTTCTGCTGAAAGCGGATCACCAATGAGATTACGCTCTTGAAATGGAATGTTGTGATAAGTCAACCAAGTCTTAGCTTTTTTACAACTCGTACAAGATGGGGCTGTATAAATAGTAAGCATCCCTCTCTCCTTCATATTACTTCTTTATATTATTATGGAAAAATCCACAGTCTATATTTATAATACCTAGCGGTATTAGCATTTGCTATTATAGCATAATTGACAGATAAAAAAAAGACCCTTTTCCCTTTTATTCTAAAAAAATCTATCCTATTGGACAGATTTTTAGAAAGTATTTAAATGTTGTAATGCTGGCGTTTCAGCATAGATGGATAAATGTTTTTTGCTTTCTCCAGTTCCTTTTTCTTGGCCTCAATATCCTCTGTAATTTGAACAGAAAAGTTCTCGAAAATTGGACGAGCTTCCTTGAAAATATAGCCTCCATTTTTCAAATCTTGTTCGTCTTCGAAAACAGCCAAGTGCTGAGAAAGATTCTTGAAAAAAGTACTCAAGAAATAAGCTGGAATGTACAAATTATACATAGAAGTGTAATTTTTCAAAAAATTATAGTCATAAAAAGGAACTTTTACATCACTCTGAGGATTTACAATAGCTTCGTCATCTCCAATGATGGGGCGGTTTAGAATTTCAATAATCTTTTGGTTTAAAGTATTACGAACCTCAATCTCGCGTAAAAGTTTCTCGATAGCCAAGCGCTTTTTATAGCGGTTTTCATCATATCGTTTGTAAATATACATCCCTGCAATAAAAAGCCAAGCTCCTGCAATCATAGCAACAAGCATAGAAATAATAAGTTCTGAATTCATACTATTATTATAGCAAAATGACTAATTTTTTAAAACTTATTTCTTTAAAAAATTTTAATCCTAAGCTGTAATTTCGATTTTATTGCCCTCGGGATCAAGGACTACAGCCTCATAATAACCGTCTCCTGTCCTTCTAGGACCTGATAAAATTTCATAACCATTTTCTGAAAACCGCTGAGCACTTTGGTTCACTTCTTGTTCATTGCCCACATGTATTGCAAGATGAGCAAAGCCCAGGCCTTCAGGGAAAACCTCTTGTGTATCTGCTCGGTGCATGAGTTCTATGCGGGCCCCTTCTGCAAAGCTCATAAAGTAGGAAGTAAAACCTGTTTTGGGATTATGATACCTCTTCCCCGCCTTTGCTGAAAAATATTTTTCGTAAAACGCCTTCATTGTTTCCAAGTCCCTTACCCAGATACCTATGTGTTCAATTTTCATCATTTTTCCTCCTGTTCTTATTATAGCCGGACATTCTTTCATGTCAAACGTGCTTATTTTTTGACCTTTTTTGACCTTTAATTTATAATAGAATAAAACATTGAAAAAGGAGACTTATCTATGGGATATTTAGTGCCTACTGTTATTGAACAATCAAGCCGTGGCGAACGTGCCTATGACATTTACAGTCGTTTGTTGAAAGATCGTATCATTATGTTGACTGGACCCGTTGAGGATGGTATGGCAAACTCCATCATTGCGCAACTTCTCTTCTTGGATGCTCAAGACAGTACAAAGGATATTTACCTCTACATTAATACACCTGGTGGTTCTGTTTCTGCTGGTCTTGCTATCGTTGATACTATGAACTTCATCAAGTCTGACGTGCAAACCATCGTTATGGGTATCGCTGCATCTATGGGGACAATCATCGCTTCTAGCGGTACAAAAGGTAAACGCTTCATGTTGCCACACGCAGAATACATGATTCACCAACCTATGGGCGGTACTGGTGGTGGTACACAGCAAACAGATATGGCGATCGCTGCTGAGCACTTGCTCAAAACCCGTCACACTTTGGAAAAAATCTTGGCCGAAAACTCTGGTCAATCTGTAGAAAAAGTTCACGCAGATGCAGAACGCGACAACTGGATGACTGCTCAAGAAACACTGGACTATGGTTTCATTGACGAAATCATGGAAGCCAACAGTTTGAAATAAAGGCAACTCAAAAATCCCATCAGATTGGTGGGATTTTTTCTTTTTCATTTATATGCCTCTTTTTTTTTTAGCATTACTGTCTAACTATGAGAGCAGGCCGAACTCCACCAGTATCCAAACTCGGATGTTGACTTGACCAAGCGCCTAAACCTCCGCCAGAACCGACTCTCCAAATACCACTCCCTGTTTCAGAAGAACGAGTACGTAGGAACCACCAGCTAGAACCTATGCCTGCACGATTTTCATTACTTGTAAAAGCAAGTCCTGCACCAGATAGTCGCACAATGTCCGCCATGGAAAGTGCGAAAGCCCGAGGGGTTCCCGTTGAAACAGCTGTACTAATATCTGCTGCAATATCAGGGAAATCATCTAGATTAAGTACCTGCCATCTTGCTGGATCACTCCAATCAAGGTCATAAGGCCTCACATGAGCAGTTGTAAATACATTTGCTACAGGCTGCACCATAGCTTGAACTGCTGAGTCAAGACCAGCATACCAGTTTGTAAGAGCTGTTTCTTGTGCTGCAGGAAGATGACCTCTTAATGAATCATTCCGAATAATCAAATGATTCCCACCCCCTTGATTCTCCAAATAACGGTACTGCTCCCCAGCCATAGTAAAGATGGTCCCCGGTGCCATGATACTAAAGTTGATTTGGTCGGGTTGGACATTATCATCTGGTCCCGGGTTCCCCCAGTTGTTATCAATGGAACCAGTCTGTACAGCTGTCAAGAAGTCTGACAAGTCGTCATGGTGGGTAAAGCTTCCATCTGCAGCCAAGAAGTCATTGATACGGTCGGGACTGATCAGTTGCCCGTCCACATGGATACCGTAGTAATATTCTCCCGGAATAGTATTCACTGCTGCGGTCATCTCTGCTGCATCCAAGAGGTAAGAGGTGGTCTCTCCTGCTTGAAGTTGATTCGCCCAGTAGGCCCAGCCTGTTTGGTGGTCGATGACCCAGAAGTTCCCGACTTTCAGGTTATTAGGTAAGGCTGCCCACTGGCTGATGGTCATCGGGGCACGCTCTTGTTGCAGGTTTTGAGCCGCATCATGGGTGACTTCTTCTCCCGGCCAAACTGGTCCGCTGTTATCAAAGCTGTCGCCAGAGGACCAGTAGGCATCTGTGCCGTCTCCGGGGTGAGTGGCGCCGTCTGTTACCCCGTCTGTGGCTGTGCTTGTGACCCAGTCACGGGCATGTCCTGCGGCTGCTGTCATCAGGTCTTGGTTGTCCCGGTTGAAGGTCGGCATGAACCATGGGGCATCTTGACCTGAACGGCTCCAACCAAAGGTCAGGTTAGAGTAGGTGTTGAAGGCTGCCGAGTCATCTACACGGATGTTCAGGTTGTTCTCTGAGGGACGCATGACCGTCCAGGTGTCCACTTGGTCACGGATAGTGCCGTTCACTATAGGGGTGAAGTCTGTATCTCCTACTGAGCGTTTCTCCATGAACTCGGAGAGGCGGATACGGGCCATGAGCGGCACATTGCCATAGTTCTCCACGAAGACGTCCTTGTTTTCCGTGTCACGGTTGTAGTAGTCGTGGACACGGCCGCCGGGGATGTTTTCTCGGATGCGGTCATTGATGGCCCGCTGGTTGAAGGCTTGGAAGGCGAAGGTGCCGCCTACCAAGAGCAATAAGAGGGACAGGAGCGCGAGGTTGCGCAGCCGCCGCTGGTTTTTCTTTTCTGGTGTCATAAACTCCTCCTTTGACGTAACCTGTGGTTTAGATTTTCATTACATTTGTATTTCTAATGTTACATTTACTTTCTGAGTCTATAGTATAAAAAAAAAAGGTCAAATGAAATGAGTGTTTGATGAGAAAAGGGTGGGTGGTTTGGCTGGGGGGCTAGCTTGTTCGGCTCTGTCAACTCTGCGGTGGTACTCGCTAAAAAATGAGTTACAGCAGTGTGTGAAAAGTTGTCTTAGGACAGCTTTTTTAGTTGCGTTTGACAAGGATTTGTTGGAGCAAAATCCGTTTTCTAA
>NZ_BAAFQO010000029.1:0-11635 GCF_042849115.1 Lactococcus muris
ATAACGATAGCTTTCCTTGGGTAGTGAATGGAGGCGTAGATTCACCTGGTTCATTTAACTTCTTTCATCATGCGAACGGACTCAAAACGGTAGTCATGCCTCAATCCCCAGCTATGCTCCTCCGCGATCAAGACGGTGCATGGACTTCGACTTTTTAAAGTCTTTTTGAGAAAAATAGAGATGAGAGAGCACTTCCATTATCCGATTTTTAGATAAAAATGCTTGATGACACTAAAGAATGCTGTCGTTGAGCGTTTTTATCGTTGTGTTTTGAAGCGTTCTATTTACTCTTTCAGAAGATGAGCTACTCGAAGCTCTCAGGACTACAATTTTTAGTTGAAAAGTCTAGCTAGAGAAAGAAGAAGCATATAAATAAAATGAAAAAGTGAAAAATTTTAACTTGTTTTTTGACAAAAGATGAACAAGGGTGATAAAATAATATTATGGAAAAACAATAGTATTTTCTCATTTTTCTATACAATATTTTCTTGTGAAGTAAAGAGATGAAGAATATCTCGATGAAATAGGGTAATAATTTTTATTATATATATTATATTATTTTAAAGGAGAATAAAAATGGCAACAATTAGTGTTACACCTGAAGAACTCAAACAACAAGCGCAAGTTTATATCCAATCTAAGGAAGAAATCGAGCAAGCGATTCAACGTGTAAATTCGATGAACAACACAATCGCGGAAGAGTGGAAAGGTCAAGCTTTCCAAGCTTACTTGGAGCAATATAACCAACTCTATCAAAATGTTCAAAAGTTTGAAGAATTGCTAGAAAGTATCAATCAACAACTCAACAAATATGCGGACACAGTTGCAGAACGTGATGCACAGGATGCGCAAAGTTTTGGCTTCTAAATCAAAGAAATTTGTAGTCTGAGGAGACTACTTTTTTAAAAGGAATAGAGAATGGATAAGAAAAAAATAAATTGTAAATGGATACTGGTGATTTCTATTCTTTTATTGATTGGAGGGATTACTGCAATGACACAGCTTAAAACGCCGTTTGATATTTTTTTGACAAAAGACTTTACAACACCATCAAAAAATGACCAAATTGCTTATTTGAAGAAACATGAAAAAGAAATGACGGAAGCAGTGGAAGGTTGGAATTCTAAGATAAAATCTGTTCAATGGCAGTGGGATACTGTTGAGGTTCAAGAAATAGGCAACGGCACCCCACAAGGTGCAGGATGGATATTGACTATTGATGGGAAATTCAATGAAATAGAAGACTCAAACTTTCAAATTGGTTTTGAGTTAGAGAGTAGAAAATCTTTCCCAAATATGAATGATTTTTATCAGATGCAAGATTTTACGATAGATGAGGGAGCAAAACCTTATGAGTAATTTAGAAAATTTCAATAATATTTATGCTAACTTAGCTGAATCTGCTTATAATGGCCGCCCTAAGAATTTTCCGACTAAAGCTAATGCAAAGAAAGAAAAATATATTAATTATTCCGAAAATGCTTTGAACAAAAAAGGAGAAGTGCAAGTCCGTGGTGGGACCAATCTTCCTAACAATGGGGTAGTTTATCTTCAGCCGGATAAAACCTTACATATTGAGAAAGTAACTACAGATTTACGAGTTCCTAATCCTAATGGAGGATTTCATACAGAATCTTATGTGACCAGTACTTATCAAAAAGGATTATTGACAGATGAAAAAGCAGGTTTTAATGCTTACTTTGTGACAGATACTCCAAAACTTAACAAAGAAACTAAGGAAACCTATTTGGCGGTGCGTGGAAGCGACAGTATGTCTATAGAAAATTTGAATGACTGGGTAGTAAATGACGGGAACTTTGCACTCACCAATGCTTACATTTCCCAAGCAAAACTTGCGAATAAAGCCCTTGTTTCTAAAATAGGGGAGATTAAAAAGCAAGCGCCTAGTGCTAAGCTCAATGTTACTGGGCATTCTCTTGGTACAATGGTTTCGGCGCAGGCGGTCGCAAAACTTTATCATGATTATCCAAAAGATTTTAATACAATCGGAAAAGTGGTCTTGTTTGATGGTCCAGATGTCACCAAAAGCTTAAAAAAGATGGGACTTTCAGATAAGGAGATTAAAGCAGTTGGTGAAAAAGTAACGTATTATGTCAATCCTTTTGATATGGTAAGCATGTTAAATCGGACAGCACCTTATGAAGAGCGGTTTGGCCATGTCAATGTGATTGTACCTGTACACTTTAGTACGACTTTTGATAAAATGAGCAGTCATGATTTTGGCGAATTCCAAATGGATGCCTATGACAACCCTTTAGTGGCAAGCAAGAATTTTCATCCTGAAATGTTAACGGCAGGTCACCAGCTTGCAAATCTAATTGAGAAATCTGTTTCAAAGATTGAAGCAGCAGGAATTTCAGGTGTATCGGCTTTGGTGATTTTTGCGGCCCTATCAGGTGGGGTGTCAGCTTTGATCGCATTGGGGTTGACAGCAGCTGCAGCCAAGGCAATTTACGATGAGTTTGAGAAATCTTATCAAGATATCGTTTCTGAAGCAAATAAAAAAGCAAAAGTATGGAATGCGAAACACATTCCGGACTATCAAAATAGAATTCGAACTGCAAGTGGAAGTCAAAAAGTTGAATTGAGGGTAGAGTTGTTACAATGTGTTGCCCAAGATGCCATGATTCGGGCGGAAGAGTTTACAAATGAAGTTAAAACAGATCTGTCAGATGCTTTAGAAAAAATTCAAAAAGAAATTAAGGAAGGGATTCAAGCTATCAGTGATGTTGTGCACTACTTGGAGACGAGTGAGGTCTTTTCCTTGTTGACTGAACTTGAACTTCCAAGCGTTTGGGATAAAGATATTGAAGCACATACGAATCAGGAAGCAAGAACTTTTCAAACCGAAATTGAAGAATTCTCTGCAACCTTAATGAAAATTGTACAGAATATTGAACAAGTAGACTCTCAGGGGGCAGCAGGTTTTAATACACTGATGAATCAAACGCGAGTAAATTGGGGAGCAACGAAATGACAAATCAATATAAAACAAATGCCTATCTCGATATTTTTGCACTGGACCAACAATTTAAGGAAGCTCAGAAAGAGCAAGAAAGACAGGCAATAAAATGTATTATAGAAGCTAAGAAGTCTAAAATAGAGGCAGAAAATACTGCTTTAAAGGCAAAGCTAGAAAAACGAAAAGCGAAAATGAAAGACTTTGCAGGGAAAACAGTAGTGTCAAGTTTTAAAGAGGGCCTTACTGGAAAAGTTGCAGAGGCAGCAGAGAGGCATCTCACGTCCAAAAAATTTGAGCCGGATTTAAAAAGTCCGATTAAATAATGTATCAGAAAGGCTGATGAACGCATGGATAATAATACAAGATGGAAAATTGAAGAGGAACATGCTGCCAACATGAAACAACTCAAGGAGGCGGAAGAGCTGTTGGACGATTATCAAATGAAAATGAGGCAAACAACACAACAGCTTCTTGACCATGTCTACAGTTTTTATGGAGAGCTTGATGAAGGAGTTCCCTCTGGTTTGAGTCAACCTTTTGAGGAAGTTTTAGAAAACTATAATTTTAGCCTAAGACAAAAAAGAGAAGAACTGGAAGAGTTACGCCTTCAAGAACAACGCGACTTCAATCAAAAGAGGGATTTTTGAGGCGTTTTTCATTGACGCGTAAAATACAGCGGGTCTAATTAGCCCGCTTTTTTTACATGTTGCTTTCTAGCCAGAAAATATATCAAAGTTTGCAAGAATGTAATGGCTTTAAATAAGGCTTTGGAGCTCTCTCTTTTTAAAAAGCAGTGCACTTTTTTATTAATGAGTGTTTATAATAGATGTCTGAACATTGAAAAAATGGCGGGCGCATGATAGTATAGGGGTAACTGTTGATATGAAGGAGATTAAAATGTCTAAAATTAGTGTCATTGTTCCTGTTTATAATGCAGAAGCGTATGTGAAACAGTGTGTTGAGAGCGTTTTTCAACAGTCATATACTGACCTTGAAATTCTCTTAATTAATGATGGTTCGACAGACAGGTCGGCTTTGATTTGTGAGCAACTCAAAGCCATGGATGAGAGGGTTAGGGTTGTTCACCTTTCAGAAAATAGGGGGCTGGGTGCTGCGCGCAATACCTCTCTAGAGGTGGCGACAGGTGATTATATTTTATTTTTAGATGCGGATGACTGGATTGATTCTAACCATGTCAGCGATTTGTATGAGTTGATAACACGTACTCAGAGCGATGTAGCGATTGCTAACTTTACGCGTTACTATGAGGATGAAGCGCGTTATGAATTACACATTGGTGATGAGGATTACTACGAAAAAGTTTATACGCCGGAAGAATGGTTTGCTTACCAATACGGTGCACCACATAATCTCAGCCAATGTTTTACAGTGCCTTGGGGTAAACTTTACAAGAAATCCTTGTTTGAATATGTTACTTATCCAAAAAATGGCTTTGGCGAGGATGATCGTACAACATGGAAGTTGTATCTCCTTTCTGACCGTATCGCCTATATGAATCGCTCGAGTCTTGTCTACCGTGTGAACGCAGGTTCTATGACACAGACGACTGATCAAGCAAAAGTTTTTGATGTAGAGCCTGTGGCGGAGCGAATAGCTGTTTTGGGTCTTCTTGGTTGGGATATTTCACGAGAAGTTAAGGCTTATCTCTGGCGGGCCCAACTCAATCGTGACAGTAAATTACGAAATGGCGACATTCCAGCTTATAAGGAATTAGAGTTACGTCTACGTTTAATGGAGAAATATAAGGATTAATGCGAGTTTATATAACAAATATCAATGGATTAGCAAGCTCTGCTCAGTTAGCACAAAATATGGTTACTGATATTGCTGTAGCACTGGGTTACCGTGAGCTTGGTATTTACCGCTATGATATCACAGCTGATTCACCTGTCGAACTGTCCAAACGGCTGGATGGTATCGTAGCAGGTCTGCAGCAGGGTGATGTTGTCATTTTTCAAACCCCAACCTGGAATACGACATCCTTTGACGAGCGCTTCATGGACAAGTTACGTCTCTATCGTGTAAAAATCATCGTCTTTGTGCATGATGTGGTTCCTTTAATGTTTGCGGGGAATTATTATCTTATGGAACGGACGATTGCTTACTATAACAAGGCCGATCTTATCATTGTTCCCAGTCAAGAAATGTTAGATAAGCTGAGAGAACAGGGACTCACAGTCAAAAAAGCCATCATCCAAAAAATGTGGGATCATCCAACGACTGTGCCAAGTTTACCAGCTGTCTTTGAAAAACGGTTGCATTTTCCAGGGTCAGTGGAGCGTTTCAGCTTTGTGAAACAATGGCACTATGATATTCCTCTTCATCTTTACTCACGTGAGGATGTGGCATTACCAAGTAATGTTTATCATCATCCATATATGCCCGATGAACAATTACTTCTAGAGCTGTCACGTGGTGGCTTTGGGTTGGTCTGGATGGATGACCATGATAAGGACTATCAAAAACTTTACTGTCCTTATAAACTCGGGGCTTTCTTAGCAGCAGGTATTCCTGTTTTTGTACAGCGAGGTATCGCTAATCAGGACCTTATTGAGCGAAATGGACTGGGAATTGTTGTGGATAGTTTGGACGAGGTGACGACTATCGTCCGAGACATGACGGAGGAAACTTATCAGAAAATGGTTGAACGGGTGAGAGCGTTCAATCCTCTTTTGCGGCACGGGTATTTTGCGCGCCGCCTGTTAACTAATGCGGTATTTGAGGTGTTATGTGACTAAGAAAAATACTTTATCAGAAATCACTGTGCTGCCAATATTAGAGAGTTTATCTTTTGTCCAAACGCATGGTGCGAGTGTGGCACGTTTTGGAGATGGTGAAGTCGATATCATGATGGGGCACAGTATTCCATACCAAGACTATGATGAGATACTTGCTGGGCGTTTGCGCGAGATCTTAAGCCGCCAGAGTGATGAGAAACTCATGGTTTGCTTACCAGATGTTTTCAACAATCTTGAACGCTACAATACGAATGCGCGTGCCTTTTGGGCTGACCATTTTTCCAAGTATGGCGATTTCTACCTGAAGGCGTGTCAATCATCGTGGTACGGTTCAACCTTTATCTCACGCCCTTACATTGACTTGGTGGATAAGAGCCCTGCGCAGAGCTCCTTTGATGCTTTAAAGGAGCTCTGGAGGAATCGGGATATTGTCATTGTTGAGGGAGAAACATCATGTTCTGGTGTGGGTAATGGCTTGTTTGCGGCTGCTAAGTCTATATCTCGTATCATCTGTCCTTCGCGAAATGCTTTTGCCCAGTATGACCTTATTTTGGAAGAGGTTAAGCGTGTGCCTAAGGAAGCACTCGTTCTTTTGATGCTTGGACCAACAGCAAAAGTTCTTGCTTATGACTTGATGCTGCAAGGTTATCAGGCCATTGATCTCGGTCATATCGACTCAGAGTACGAGTGGTTTCAGATGAAAGCTACTCATAAGGTTAAATTAAATCATAAGCATACAGCAGAATTTAACTATGATGAGGCGATTGTATTTGAAAAGGACAGTCTTTATGAGAGTCAAATTTTAGCTAAAATTACATCATCAATTGAAAGAAAGGAAAATCTGATGTCTTCAGAGTCAGTTATTAGTATCATTGTTCCTGTTTATAATACTTCTGCCTACCTAAGACGTTGTATGAAGTCACTCCTGAACCAAACGTATCAAAACTTTGAAATTATTCTCATCAACGATGGTTCTACAGATGGGAGCGGCTTACTGTGTGAAGAATATGCTGAGTCAGATCAGCGTATCCATCTCATTCATCAAGAAAATGCTGGACCATCAGCAGCACGAAATCGTGGTATTGAATTAGCGAGTGGTGACTATATTACTTTCGTTGATTCGGATGACTTTGTCGAGCCTAACTATCTAGAGCGGCTCTATCAGACGGCTAAAAATAACGATGCCGATATTGCTATTTGTAATTTCAACTCGTTTAATGAAGAACGACAAAGTTTTCTTTTTTCTATCACCTCTGAGATGTTCTTTGAGAAGGTCTATACGGTGCAAGAGTGGCTTGACCAGGAAAATGTACCTAAAAACAACCTCTTTCTAGCATTCACATTAACAACATTTAAACTTTTTAAAGCTGAACTTTTTGAGGGGCTTGTTTTTCCAGTAGGCCGTTTACGTGAGGATGATGCAACAGTCTACAAGCTTTATCTCAAGGCCAATAAGATTGCTTTTATCAATCAAGGGTTATATTATTATTCGCAACATGCAACGAGTCTTTCTCATAATAGTATGCAGACGGACGTTGAGGGAATGATTCGTAACGCTGAGGAGCGCATTGTCCTACTTACCGCTATGGGTTATGATGCGACTCAACATCTTGTCTCCTACCAAAAAAGACTCGAAAAATGCCAACGAGATGCTATGGCTTCTGGCCAAATTACTCTCTACCAAGACATTAGCACCAAGCTTGATTTGATTCGACATTTTAAGAAGAACGGGGGAGAAGATGCCTAAGATAAGTGTCGTCGTTCCTGTCTATAATGCGGGTGACTATCTTGTGCCTTGCTTAGATAGTATCATCCAACAAACCTACACTAATCTGGAGATTATTCTTGTTAACGATGGTTCAACGGATGGTTCAGCGGCGGTCTGTGAACGCTATCGTAGACAAGATTCGCGTATTCGTTTGGTGCATAAGCCACTCGGCGGTGGTGGCGTTGGTTCAGCACGTAATTCAGCGCTCCCTCTTATCACAGGAGACTATGTCCTTTTTGTCGATAATGATGACTGGCTGGAGCCTAATCATATCGAATACCTTTATCATTCTTTAACTGAAACTGGGAGCGATATTGCTATTGCCAATTTTACGGAGTTTATTGAGGAGAGGCAAGCTTTTCATTTTCATCTGCAGGCCGAGGATTATTATCAAAAGATTTATACGCCAGAGGAGTGGTTTGCTAAAGAATATGATACACAATATTGTCTCAGTCAATGTTTTACTGTACCATGGTGTAAGCTTTATAAGACTAGTCTTTTTGAAAACATTATTTATCCGTGGGAAGAGAAAGTTGAAGACGACTATACGACATGGAAGCTTTACCTCTTGGCGGAACGTATCGTTTTTAGCAATATTAGTCTTTATTATCATCGTAAACGCTCAACCAGTGTGACTAAGACGGTAGATATACCATCTGTCTTCCCTACGAAGAGTATCGAAGAACGGGTTACTATGTTGACACTTCTCGGCTACGATACTTCGGCAGAATTGCGAGCATATCGCTGGAGACTCCAACTCCATGCTGACTATTATCTTGAAAAAGGTATGATGCGAGAATATCAGCGTTGTCTCCAAAAAATACGATTACTCGAAAAATAATAAATTTCTAAAGGCTGAACGGTTTGGTTCAGTCTTTTTTATGTGTAGACAACTGGATAGGGATGAGAAATGTTAAAACAAGAAAAATAAATGTAAAAAACATGAAACAAAAAAAAAAAAAATAAAAGATTTTCAAAAAAATATAAGAGGAATATAAAATTAAAATTTGTGAAATTTTAGTATAATAGATTGTACATACCATTTTATTTTATTTATAGGATTTTTATAGATTGTTATGAGAAAACGTATAAACAAAAGAGAATATGGCGAGACGTCCCGGCGTACTCGCGTCAAGATGTACAAATCTGGTAAACATTGGGTTCGTACGATCATGTCACAAATCGGTCTCATCCGATTGACAGGAGCAAGTACACAAGACAAGACACTTCATGTGGACGATTTGAATCGTTCAAGTGTTTCACCTAGCACGATTCTTAAAGGTGCAGCAGCACTGGGGGCTTTGGCTGGTGGAGTGGCCGTTGATCAACATGAGGTTCTGGCTGAAGATACCGTTACTCAAGTGAGTGAGATGTCTACCTTGCTGACAGATCAAGTATCAATGACGCCTGAATCTGGTGCTGCCTCCGATAAAGTAGAGGATACAGCATCTGATAGTCAGTCTTTTTTAATTTCTGACAGTTTGAGTACATCACAATCCGTATCGGTGAGTGAGTCTATATCAGAGTCTGTTTCAGAGTCCGTCTCTGAATCCGTAAGTGAATCTGTGTCTGAATCGATTTCTGAGTCAGTGTTGCATTCGTCTAGTGAACTTGCTTCAGAATCTATTTCTGTTTCAAATTTATCAAGCGAATCAACAACTGTAGGGAAATACAAGCAGGAATCAGATATAGATAATGCGGGAAGTCTGAATGAGAAGGAAGCTTCAAAGGATGACGGAACTATAAATGAAGCAGATTCTACCGCTCAAAAAGAGAAAGCTCTCCTTGATTTGAATACTGCTATAGCTAGTTTAAAAAGAACACTAGCTACCGCTGAGAGTCTTGAGCTTTCAGGTTTAGCGCCTGCTTATGTTTCTTTATCAAAAGCCCAAGATATCACAAAGAGTTTAGATCCTTCTCTGGATCAGCTGACTGCTATGCAGGCTTTGCTTGATGCACTAGAAGAGGCTATTCAAAGTCAGATTTCCCAAAACCCTGACTTTATAGCTGTAACAGGAGGATATGTCACAGCAAGTAATGGGTTGACTTATGAAGTTACCACTGCTGATGGTAAGGCAAAACACATTCGCTTAACTTCTATCATGCCACGCCCAGCAGAGAATGGAATGACTTTTGAAAGTCTTGGACGAGTTGGATCAAGCTTCCGCGCAGTAACAACTGGTTCGAAAACGGCTTTTAATATCAACGATTTCTCAGAAAATGCTTATTCATATATTTGGAGTGGAGGAACTCCTAAGTCTGAAAATACAATGAAAAGTGTCACAGCTGTTTACGATCCTGTGACAAAATCAATCAATTGGACTGTAGTTTATGATGCAAGTGGTGTTTTAACAACAAAGACTTGGAAGACAGATGGGGGTTATACAGGCCTCTTTATTGATGTCTCTTCGGATCCGAATTTAGGTGCTCCAACTAATGTTAAGATTGATGGGCAGAACACAGTTGTAGTTACTGCTGCTCAAGCGAAACCTCTGGGTTCATCTCCAGTACGTGCAACGGGAAAAGAGTATGTGTCACAAACTAAAGAAGGGGTTAGAAGCCACACATTTACCTTCACAACACCTTATTCTGGTACTGCAAATGATTTAGCGAATTTAAAAATTAGTCTCGTAGGGGCTACTTCTAAGCAGCAAATCATGATGGATTCAGCATCTGCGGCTATGCACGCTCGTTATGGTATTACCTATGTACGATCAGCAGGGACTGCGACAGCTATATCAGGCTATGACCTAAATGGTATTAATGCTAAGTCCATTCCAAGTGACTCTACATCACAATCAGAGTCAGAATCGCTGAAATCAAATTCGATTTCAACATCAATATCCGTATCGGATTCAGTAAGCAAATCCATATCTGAGTCAGTAAGTAAGTCTACATCTGCGAGCCAATCTATATCTGAGTCAGTAAGTAAATCAGCTTCAACAAGCAAGTCTGTATCCGAGTCGGTAAGTAAATCAGCTTCGACAAGCAAGTCCGTATCCGAGTCGGTAAGTAAATCAGCTTCAACAAGTAAGTCTGTATCCGAGTCGGTAAGTAAATCAGCTTCGACAAGCAAGTCCGTATCCGAGTCGGTAAGTAAATCAGCTTCGACAAGCAAGTCCGTATCCGAGTCGGTAAGTAAATCAGCTTCAACAAGTAAGTCTGTATCCGAGTCGGTAAGTAAATCAGCTTCAACAAGTAAGTCTGTATCAGAGTCAGTAAGCAAATCAGCTTCAACAAGCAAATCTGTATCAGAGTCAGTAAGCAAGTCAGCTTCAACGAGCAAGTCTGTATCAGAGTCAGTAAGCAAGTCAGCTTCAACGAGCAAGTCTGTATCAGAGTCAGTAAGCAAGTCAGCTTCAACGAGCAAGTCTGTATCTGAATCAGTAAGCGAATCAGTTTCAGAATCCGTATCAGAGTCCGTGTCTGAGTCAGTAAGTGAATCTGTATCTGAATCCGTATCAGAGTCAGTATCAGAATCAGTAAGCGAGTCCGTGTCTGAATCAGTAAGTGAATCTGTATCTGAGTCAGTAAGCGAATCTGTATCTGAGTCAGTATCAGAATCAGTAAGTGAATCTGTATCCGAGTCAGTGAGCGAATCCGTATCAGAGTCAGTGTCTGAATCAGTAAGTGAATCTGTATCTGAGTCAGTGAGCGAATCCGTATCTGAGTCTGTATCAGAATCAGTAAGCGAGTCAGTGTCTGAATCAGTAAGTGAATCTGTATCTGAGTCTGTATCCGAGTCAGTGAGTGAATCTGTATCTGAGTCAGTAAGCGAATCAGTTTCAGAATCCGTATCAGAGTCCGTGTCTGAGTCAGTAAGTGAATCTGTATCTGAGTCAGTAAGCGAATCTGTATCTGAGTCTGTATCAGAATCAGTAAGCGAGTCCGTGTCTGAATCAGTAAGTGAATCTGTATCTGAGTCAGTGAGTGAATCTGTATCAGAATCAGTAAGTGAATCCGTATCTGAGTCTGTATCAGAATCAGTAAGCGAGTCCGTGTCTGAATCAGTAAGTGAATCTGTATCTGAGTCTGTATCCGAGTCAGTGAGTGAATCTGTATCTGAGTCAGTAAGCGAATCAGTTTCAGAATCCGTATCAGAGTCCGTGTCTGAGTCAGTAAGTG
>NZ_BAAFQO010000030.1:0-9589 GCF_042849115.1 Lactococcus muris
GCCGGATGTAGTTGGGGAGAACCCCTGCGAGATAGGGTAAATGCCAAGTGATTGGGAGTTTAGCTCAGCTGGGAGAGCATCTGCCTTACAAGCAGAGGGTCAGCGGTTCGATCCCGTTAACTCCCATTGAATATGTTATAATATATTCAATGACAATTAAATATCGGAAGGGTAGCGAAGAGGCTAAACGCGGCGGACTGTAAATCCGCTCCTTCGGGTTCGGGGGTTCGAATCCCTCCCCTTCCATAGTTTTACGGGCATAGTATAAAGGTAGTACAAAGGTCTCCAAAACCTTTGGTGTGGGTTCAATTCCTGCTGCCCGTGTTTAATATTTTGGCGGATGTGGTGAAGTGGTTAACACACCAGCTTGTGGCGCTGGCACGCGCGGGTTCGATCCCCGTCATCCGCCTTCTTAATGGGGTATAGCCAAGCGGTAAGGCAAGGGACTTTGACTCCCTCATGCGTTGGTTCGAATCCAGCTACCCCAGTTCAAATATATTTTATTTGAGAAAAGTCTGTTGCCGAAGTGGCGGAATAGGCAGACGCGCCAGACTCAAAATCTGGTTCCTTCAAGGGAGTGCCGGTTCGACCCCGGCCTTCGGCATATTGAAAAGACGCAAGTTTAGTTGTGTCTTTTTTCTTTTGAGTGATAGAACTGAATAATACTGATACCGATATAAATAGATTAACTATCCTTTCTAATACGAAAAGGGTTAGAGAATAACAAAATAAAAGTTCTTAAGCTGAATTATTTCAAAATATTGTAAAGACCAAAAAGTGGAAAAATGCACTCA
Organism: Lactococcus muris; assembly: GCF_042849115.1. Lineage (NCBI taxonomy): Bacteria > Bacillati > Bacillota > Bacilli > Lactobacillales > Streptococcaceae > Lactococcus > Lactococcus muris. Next base: position 795 of record NZ_BAAFQO010000030.1, read on the forward strand.
TGAGGATACAAAAGTTGTTAAAGCATTTTGAGGATTACTGATTGATTATTATTTTACTGAAGAAGGACTTCTAAATATTTTTGAACACACAATAATGCCGTAACATTATAATGTGAAATTACACTTAAAATAAGGTAAGATAAATTATTTACTATTCAGCTAAAACAAATTTGGAGGTTTATTATCCATGTATAAAAAATATGGAGATTGTTTTAGGAAGCTCAGAAATCAAAAAAATCTAGGATTATCATATTTTAGTAAACTTGGAGTAAACCGCGCAAACTTATCTAGGTTTGAAAGAGGACAAAGTATGATGAGTTTTGAGCGCGTAGAGCTTATGTTAGAAGAAATGCAAGTTCCATTAGCGGAGTATGAATTAATTGTAAATAATTTTACGCCAAATTTTCAAGAGATTTTTTTATTGGAACTAGAGGAGGCTGATTTTAGTCAAGATATAGATAAAATACAAAGCTTATATACAGAGTCACAAAGGGAGGGAAAATATTTGTTATCCCTTGCTGCAAAGACGAGGCTTAAAAATATAAGTTTATCGGAAGTCAAAGAGGTTGAAGATTATCTTTGCAATGTTGAAGAATGGGGCTACTTTGAGCTTACCTTATTTTATTTTGCATCTGATTACATGGATATTTCTCAATTGGAAAGTCTTCTTGCAGATTTTGATGAAAGATGTGAAAAGTACTGTAGACTTTTAAAATATAGGCGGCGATTATTTCAAATAGCATACCACAGTGCGGCTATATTTGCCTCTATTGGGGAAAGAGAAAAAGCTGAAAATATATTAGAAATTACAAAGAAATACCGTGCTATGGGAGTAGATTTGTATGCTGAGGTGCTAAGACATCTTGCTATGGGGATAATTATTTTTAATTTTGAAGATAAGGACTTAGGTGATAAACAAATTAACTATGCCCTTGACGTTCTAGAGAATTTTGGTGGATTAAAATTAAAAAAATTCTATCAGAGAAACTTGAAAAAATTTAAAAGAAATTAATCTCTCTCGTTGTTGCGTTAACGCAACAGCTAGGGAGAGATTTTTTGTTTTTAGGGGTATATACTTAAAGTAGAAAGAGAGTTAAACTGTTTTTGTATAACAATTCTTTTGAATGAACTTTACATATTTTAGGGAGGTATGATGAATCAAAAAAAATTATCATTATTCGGATTTTTTGCTTTAACTGCTTCTATGGTTCTGACAGTATATGAATATCCGACTTTTGCTACTTCAAAATTGCATTTGGTCTTCTTTTTGCTATTAGGGGGCTTGTTGTGGTTTCTACCAGTAGCATTGTGTGCAGCTGAAATGTCCACAGTAGAAGGATGGAAAAACGGAGGAATTTTTAGTTGGGTTAGCCAAACATTAGGAGAACGCTTTGGGTTTGCGGCGATATTTTTCCAATGGTTTCAAATTACGGTAGGATTTGTAACGATGATATATTTTATCTTAGGTGCACTTTCATACGTATTAAATTTTGAAGCTTTAAATTCAGATCCATTAATTAAATTTATAGGTTTGCTCGTCATTTTTTGGGGATTGACTTTTTCCCAATTGGGAGGCACTCAGCGAACAGCTAAATTAGTAAAATCTGGTTTTATAATCGGGATTGTGATTCCGTCTATCATCCTATTTGCATTATCAGTAGCTTACCTTATAGGAGGAAATCCTATAGAAATAGCAATCAACAAGGATGCTTTTATTCCAGATTTTTCACAACTTTCAACGTTGGTCGTCTTTGTTTCATTTATTTTAGCTTATATGGGGGTTGAAGCTTCAGCCTCTCATATCAATGAGTTAGAAAATCCTAAGAGAAATTACCCATTGGCGATGATTTTGCTGGTAATTTTGGCAATTTCTTTGGATGCACTTGGAGGTTTCTCAGTAGCTGCGGTTATACCTCAAAAGGAGTTATCTTTAAGTGCAGGAGTGATTCAAACGTTTCAAACATTAATTTTACATTTTAATAGTCATTTTGGATGGCTAGTTAAAGTAATTGCAATAATGATTGCATTTGGAGTAATGGGGGAAGTAAGTTCATGGGTTGTTGGACCTTCTCGAGGAATGTTTGCAGCAGCTCAACGGGGATTACTTCCAAAGTTTTTGCGTAAGACAAATGCTCATGACGTGCCAGTACCATTGGTCATGATTCAAGGCGTAATTGTGACAATTTGGGGAGCTGTGTTAACTTTTGGAGGAGGAGGTAATAACTTATCCTTCTTAGTAGCAATTTCGTTGACTGTGGTTATTTATTTGGTCGGCTATCTTTTGTTTTTCATGGGTTATTTCGTTTTAGTTTATAAGAAAAAAAGTTTAAAACGGACATACAATGTTCCAGGAAAAATAATTGGGAAATCAATTATTGCAGGAATTGGATTCTTATTATCCGTATTTGCTTTATTAATTTCTTTCGTTCCGCCTGAATCAATTGCTAAAAATGAAACACGGACATATCAAATGATATTGCTCATAAGCTTTGCTGTCACAGTTATTTTGCCGTTTGTTATTTATGAATTGCATGATAAAAAAGGACACGAATCTGTTGAAGAGCCTACTCACTTTAAAGCAGGGGAAGTGAATCCAGCAGTTTATCCAATAGCGCGTGGGGAACATCATATTATAAAAAAAGAAGAACATATATTAAAACATTAAAGAAAACTGGAGGATTTACATATGTTATATGGAAAAGAAAATCGTGATGAGGCAGAATTTTTAGAACCTATTTTTGGTTCAGAAAGTGAGCAGGTTGATTTACCTAAATATAAAATGGGTAAAAAATCAATTGAACCCCGAGTGGCCTATCAATTGGTTCAAGATGAGATGCTGGATGAAGGAAATGCTCGCTTAAATTTAGCAACTTTTTGCCAAACATATATGGAACCTGAAGCAGTAGAGTTGATGAGCCAAACTTTGGAGAAAAATGCAATTGATAAATCAGAATATCCAAGAACAGCAGAAATTGAAAATCGCTGTGTCAATATGATTGCGGACCTTTGGAATGCGAGTGAAAAGGAACACTTTATGGGGACTTCAACCATCGGTTCTTCAGAAGCCTGCATGTTGGGAGGAATGGCTATGAAATTTGCTTGGCGCAAGCGAGCAGAAAAATTAGGCCTAGATGTCAATGCTAAAAAACCTAACTTGGTTATTTCTTCTGGTTATCAGGTTTGTTGGGAAAAATTCTGTGTGTATTGGGATATCGAGATGCGTGAAGTACCAATGGATAAAAATCACATGTCAATTAATCTAGAAAAAGTTATGGATTATGTTGATGAATATACCATTGGTATTGTTGGAATTATGGGTATCACTTATACTGGAAGATACGATGATATTAAGGGACTAGATAAGTTAGTTGGAGAATATAATAAACATACGGATTATAAAGTTTATATTCACGTAGATGCTGCTTCAGGAGGTCTTTATGCGCCATTTATTGAACCTAAACTTGAATGGGATTTCCGTCTGAAAAATGTCGTTTCTATCAACACATCGGGTCACAAATATGGTTTGGTCTACCCTGGAGTGGGCTGGGTCTTATGGCGTGATAAAAAATATTTACCAGAGGAGTTAATTTTTAAAGTAAGTTACCTTGGAGGAGAATTACCAACGATGGCGATTAATTTCTCCCACAGTGCTGCTCAGCTGATCGGACAATATTATAATTTTGTGCGCTATGGATTTGACGGCTATAAGGCTATTCATGAAAGAACACACAAGGTAGCCATGTACCTCGCAGAGGCAATTGAGAAAACAGGACTCTTTGAAATTGTAAACGATGGTTCACAGTTACCAATTGTTTGTTATAAGCTAAAAGAAAACAGAGATTGTGACTGGGATTTATATGACCTAGCCGATCGTTTGTTGATGAAAGGATGGCAAGTCCCAGCTTATCCTTTACCAAAAAACTTAGAGGATGTTATCATACAACGTGTAGTTGTACGTGCAGATTTTGGAATGAATATGGCCTACAACTACGTACAAGATATGCAAGAAGCAATTGATTTTTTGAATAAGGCACACATTAAGTATCATAATGAACCCGAAAATAAAACATATGGGTTTACACATTAAAATGATAATATTCGAATTTCGATGATTTTATATCATCATATAAAAATGCTTGCTGATGGTGTAGAAGAGCACCGTAAGCAAGCATTTTTTTGTTATTTTATATGTTAGTGAATTAAGCAAGAAAAGTTTTCTTCGATTTTTTGATGAGGTACTTTTCAATTTCAATTACGACGAAGATAAGAAGTGAGAGCAGGAGCGCAATAAGCCAATGTGTAGCGGTAAGTGGTATGACATCAATAAAGGTACGCAGCGGTATGAGCGTGAAGAGGAAGGTCGTCCCTAATGATATAACTGTTGTCCAGAAAATCGTTTTATTTGAATACAAACCATCTTGAAATATGGAATCATTGCTTCGCGCGTTGAAGATGTGATAAGTTGAAGCAAGGGCAAGGACAAGGAAAGTCATAGATTGCCCCAACTGTAGACTGGGCGTACTTCCAGGTATTTCAACGAAGTATCCGATATAGAAGCCAATAAGAGAAATGATGATGAAAGTTGTTGATGAAGTAAAAATACGCTGTGAAACACCACGAGAAAAGAGACTTTCATTTACATCTATCGGGGGCTTGTTCATGATATATTTGTCAGAGGTTTCTCGGCTTAATCCAAAGCCAGGAATACCATCGGCTAAAACATTGATATAGAGGAGTTGCATCCCTGTAAGTGGGAGTCCCCAACCAATAATAGCTCCAATAAGCATAATAAGAATTTCAGCGATATTGGCTGAAAGCAGATAGTAGATTGTTCGCTTAATGTTAATATAGACCCGTCGGCCTTCAGCAATTGCACTAACAATTGTTGCAAAATTATCATCAGCTAGGATGATGTCAGAGGCGTTTTTAGCAACCTCTGTCCCAGCTATCCCCATTGCGGTACCAACATCTGCAGCACGCAGCGAAGGCGCATCGTTGACGCCATCCCCTGTCATAGCAACGATGTGTTTTTTGTCTTGCCAAGCTTTAACGATGCGGAGTTTATCCTCAGGGGAGACGCGTGCATAGACAGATATTTTTTCAATATTTTCCTTAAGTTCGTCGTCTGACATATTGGATAAGGTAATACCATCAACGACTAAATCGCCTTCTCTATAGATATCAAGCTCTTGAGCAATTGCTTTGGCTGTTAGTGCGTGATCCCCTGTAATCATAACAGGAATGATACCTGCATTTCGAGCTTCTGCTACGGCACGTTTGCTTTCAGGTCGTGGAGGGTCAATCATACCAATGATTCCTAAGAATGTTTGCCCTTCTTCGAGTAATTGATGATCTTCTGGAATTTCATCAATTACTTTGTAGGAAAGAGCAAGGACACGTAAAGCATTTTCTGCGAATGTGTCATGGATATCATGTGCTTCTGTAAAATGTTCTGGGACAAGACGGTCAAAGGCACCTTTGGTAATGACGAGATATCCTCCAGTTTCATTGGGAACAACGACTGTCATCTTTTTCCTTGTAGAGTCAAAAGGAAGTTCTAAGAGACGTTCAGGCTCTTCATCTGGTTGATAAAAATTGTGAGTGATGAGGAAATTAATGATGGCTGTTTCTGTTGGATCACCGTGTGTTTCCCACTTGCCTCCTTCTTGGACAGCTGTTGCATTAGAAACTAAACCAAACTTGTAAATTAAATCTTTTTCCTTGTCCGAGAGTTGGTCCTTTTGCCAAATATCTTCCCCTTGTACCCAAAGTTGTTGAATAGTCATTTGATTTTGCGTAAGCGTTCCTGTTTTATCGGAAGCGATGACAGACGCATTTCCCAGTGTTTCAACGGCAGGAATATTACGGATTATGGCTTTTTTATAAGCCATATTTTCAACACCATAGACGAGGGACAAGGTAACGATAACAGGTAGGGTTTCAGGCACAGCAGCAATACCAAGAATAACCGCCGTCATCATGTTTTCACTAAAGGGGATTCCTCCGTGCAAGAGATTTACTAGGAAAATCACTGCACCAGCACCAAAAGCAATTGCTGCAAGACGTTTTGCCAGTGAATCAATGCGTTTCTGTAAAGGGGTTTTCCCCTTAACTTGGTCTTCCAATAGTTGGGCAATCTGTCCCATCTGACTTTTCATTCCAGTAGCAACAACAATGCCTTTGGCTGTTCCATTAAGGACGTTTGTCCCTGAGAAAACCATATTCACTTGATCTCCTAGAGGGACATTTTCATATATTTCACGTGAGGCATCTTTTTCTATCGCTTCAGATTCCCCCGTGAGCGATGATTCATCAACCTGTAAACTATTTGCTGAAAGCAGCCGAACGTCAGCACCAACTTGTTCCCCCGCATTCAGTTGAATCAAGTCGCCTACGACCAATTCTTCCGATGGAATCGTGCTTAACTTTCCGCTTCTAATGACGGTTGAATTAGGAGCAGATAGTTTTTTTAAAGCAGACAAGGCTGTCTCAGCGCGTTCCTCTTGTAGATGTGCTACGATGACGTTTATAATGACAATCAATAGGATAACAATGGGTTTTGTAAAATTATCAGTTTCTAGAGAAAGATAAAAAGCAGGAACAGAAACAATGATTAAAACAAGATTCATCACTTCAAACATATGTTTCAAGAGTTTTTGAAAAGTGCTTTTTTGCTTTGCTTCTTGGAAAACATTGCTGCCGTATTTTTCACGATATGCAGTAATCTGTTCTTTATCTAAACCCTCTGAAACATTGGTTTTATAGTATTCTTTTATGGTATTGATGTTACTTTTCTTGTAATCCATAGATTCTCCATTCTACTTTTCGGCCCTTATAAAAAAATGTATCATAATATAAGTATAATATTTTTATTATTTATTACAAAACGATTTAGAACTCAGAAAAAGCTGTATAAATAGCTAAAAATGTGGTATTATGGTAGATATGGAAACAAAAACAGTAAGCGAACTCGCAGAGCTTTTTGGTGTGACTCGCCAAGCGATGAACAAACGTATTAAGCAGCTGGACGAGAAATATATAGGAAAAAATGAAAAGAATGTTACTGTAATTAATGAAGGTGGAATTCATGAACTTGAACGCCTTTATGGAAAAGTTGTGACAGCTAAGGCAGAAGTCGTTGAAGATAAAGATGCAACTCAAAAACTTTCAACGTCGCCAGCAGACACAGCTGTTTTTGAGCTGTTTTCAAATTTAATGAAAGATAAAAATGCAGAAATTGATCGTCTGAATCAACAATTGATGGCCAAAGATGTACAGCTTGCGGAGAAAGATAAACAAATTAACCGTCAACAGGAGTTGATGGAGAAATCTTTAAATGATAATAATCAGTTTTTAATGGAGTTGAAAGCTGAATCAGAGAAGGGATTTTTCGCCAAGCTTTTTGGAAAGTAAAGTAGCAGGTTAACTGCTATTTTTTTTTATGTACAGAGTAGACAAATGTAAACGTTTTCTGAACTATCCCCACTGTTATGCACATTTTCCGGCTTTTATGTTTGCAAAATCTCAAAAAAGTGTTAAAATGTAAGAGTAAGTTAAATGATTAACTTAGTGATAGAGAATTTCTCTATAAACAAATTTTAAACCTATAAGGAGACTTACTCATGGTAGTTAAAGTTGGTATTAACGGTTTCGGACGTATCGGTCGTCTTGCTTTCCGTCGTATTCAAAACGTTGAAGGTGTTGAAGTAGTAGCAATCAACGACCTTACAGATCCAGCAATGCTTGCTCACTTGTTGAAATATGACACAACTCAAGGTCGCTTTGACGGTGATGTTGAAGTTAAAGATGGTGGTTTCGAAGTTAACGGTAAATTTGTGAAAGTTACTGCAGAAGCTAATCCAGCTAACATCAACTGGGCTGAATCAGGTGCAGAAATCGTTCTTGAAGCAACTGGTTTCTTCGCAACTAAAGAAAAAGCTGAACAACACTTGCACGCTAACGGTGCTAAGAAAGTCGTTATTACAGCACCTGGTGGAAATGACGTTAAAACTATCGTTTTCAACACTAACCACGAAACTTTGACTGGTGAGGAAACAGTTATTTCTGGTGCATCATGTACGACTAACTGTCTCGCACCAATGGCTGACGCTTTGAACAAAAACTTCGGTCTTAAAGTTGGTACTATGACAACTATCCACGGTTACACTGGTGACCAAATGACTCTTGATGGTCCACACCGTGGTGGTGACTTCCGTCGTGCACGTGCTGCAGCTGAAAACATCGTACCTAACTCAACAGGTGCTGCTAAAGCTATCGGTCTTGTATTGCCAGAATTGAACGGTAAACTTCAAGGTCACGCACAACGTGTACCAGTTCCAACTGGTTCATTGACAGAACTTGTATCAGTTCTTGATAAAGAAGTTACTGTTGAAGAAGTAAACGCAGCTATGAAAGCAGCAGCTAACGAATCTTACGGTTACAACGAAGATGAAATCGTTTCATCTGATATCGTAGGTATCTCTACCTCTTCACTCTTTGACGCTACTCAAACTGAAGTTACTACAGCTAACGGCGTTCAACTGGTTAAAACAGTTGCTTGGTACGATAACGAAATGTCTTACACATCTAACCTCGTTCGTACACTTGAATACTTCGCTAAAATCGCTAAATAATTCTGTTATTTAACGTTGGAAACAGAGAAGCTTAAGGTTCTGTATAATCTGTGGTGGTAGATTAAAATCTACTGCCCTTTTTTTATACAAGAAAAGCCATAGTAATTCGCTAAAATGTAGTTACCACACAAACACTTTAGTTAAGGATTCCTATGACTCATT
>NZ_BAAFQO010000031.1:0-9433 GCF_042849115.1 Lactococcus muris
GGAGAATGTCCAACCCGACCAAATCAACTTTAGCCTCATGGCACCGGGGACCATCTTTACTATGGCTGGGGAGCAGTACCGTTATCTGGAGAATCAAGGTGGTGGGAACCATTTGATTATTCGGAATTATACGACTACATCTAATAATAGTGTTACTTTTACTAATCAGGAAACAGCCTTGAATCTTTGGTATGAAGGGCTTGAATCAACAGTTAAAGCTATGGTTCGACCAGTAGCAGATAGTTTTGAGACGGGAGTTGTTAATCAACATGAACTTAGTTGGACAGGTTCATTATGGGTACCGACCAACCTAGACGATTTTCCAGAAGTTGAAGCAGATGTGACACGGGTTGTTTCAAGTGGAACTCCACGTGCTTTCTCTCTCTCTTTGGCAGACGTGGTACACTTATCAGGTCCAGGTCGTGCTTTTCCTAATCATGAGGGGCGCATGGTTCCAGATGGGGCTGCCGCATGGTGGCTTCGTACTCCTGCAGGAGTAGAGGGGGGAACAGAACGTGCTTGGCGTGTGACTCATAGATATGATGATAATAATCTTGGGCAGTTGCGCAGCGGTTGGAGAACAACCAGTTGGTTGAACATTAGACCCGCTCTCATCATCAATCAATAAAAATTAAAGCAGTTCCTGAAACAAAAACCACTCCATATACGGCGGTCAGATGTGCTGTATGTTGAGTGATTTTTTACTTTAATTTTATTTTTTTAAAATGCGTTTCAGTAAAGAAACAACTAAGAAAAGGAAAACAAAGATTAAGGTAATAGCTGAACTCGCAGGGGCATTAAAATAATAAGAAATAACTAAGCCGCTGTTCATCCCGATAAAACCAATAATAACGGACCAAACCAGTACAGTTTTAAAGGATTTTCCAATAAGCATAGAGATACTTGCCGGCAAGACCATAATGGCAGAAACCAATAACGCGCCAGAAGCAGGAATCATCAATGCAATAGCCAGACCAGTGACAACATTGAAAACTATGGATATTAGACGAACAGGAAGCCCATCTACCAAAGCAGTATCTTCATCGAAAGTCATCACGTAAAGTGGACGTAAGAAAAAGATAAAGCCAGCCAAAACGATAAGCGCAATGACATAGAGCATAATCACCTGTGGTGTAGTAATGGTGACAATTGACCCAAAAAGATACTGATCGATACTGATGCTGGTCTTACTTCCAGCAACATTGATGATAAACATAGCCAGAGCAAGACCTGCAGACATCAGAATAGCGGTCGCTAACTCAAGGTAGTTTTTATAAACAGTACGAAGAAATTCCATAAAAATAGCAGCAATGATAACCACAACTAAAGTTGTCCATGTTGGATTTAAACTCAATAATATACCAAAAGCAACACCTGCGAGAGAAACGTGAGAAAGCGTGTCAGAAAGCAAGGACTGGCGGCGAAGTACCAAAAACACACCAAGGAGAGGGGCAAAAAGTGCAATGGCTGTTGTGGCTAGAAAAGCATTGCGCATAAAGTCATAGGAGAGGATTTCAAGCATTAGGAACTCCTCCTTTTGTATTTTTTGTGCGAGCATTTCCATGAAGTTCAAAACACTCGAACTTACCATTTTTATCTCTGGCTAGATGGATGTTGCGATCCATATATTTCTTGACAGAGTCGGGGTCGTGAGTGACCATAAGCACACTTTTCCCATGTTCGTGCGCAGCATGGGCCATCAGTTCATAAAAGGCATCTGTAGTTACGTCGTCCATCCCAACAGTTGGTTCATCGAGGACAAAAACATCGGGGTCTGAAGCAAAGGTACGTGCAATAATAATACGCTGTTTTTGTCCACCAGAGAGCTCGCCGATTTTTTTATGACGGAATTTCCACATCCCAACAGCCTTAAGGGCGGCCTCCACATGTTCTTCGTCGTGGGCATTAAGCTTGCGAAACCAACCCTTGCGTGGGTAACGTCCAGAGCGTACAAACTCATGAACTGTTGAGGGGAAACCAGCATTAAAACTCGAAATCTGCTGAGGGACATAAGCAATTCTTAGTCGTCTGTTTTGCTTGTCATGCCGTGCAATAACCACTTTACCAGACTTGGGCTTCAAAATTCCTAGTGTAATCTTGATTAGAGTTGACTTAGCAGCACCATTTTCTCCTGTTAAAGTGACAAATTCTCCAGCTTTAACTGAGTAACTCACATCCTCTAATACCGGATTGTTATCATAATAAAAGCTTACATTCTGAACATCAATATAAGGCATAATTTTAATTACTTCCTAAACTACTTAAATTTTTCAGCCAGCCGATTGAGGAAATCTTTAATGACTTCTTGCTCATCAGTTGTATATTTTTGAATAAGCTGATGATAACTATCAAGGGTTGCTGCATGATGAGCTGCATGTTCTTGCGCAATAGGCAGTGCTTTTTCCGTCAAGTTCCATAAAACAACCCGGTCGTCAGTCTTGCTCTTCGTAGGAAAAATGAGTGCCATGTCTTGCAATTTTTTAAGAGCTTTTGTGATAGCAGCAGGGGAAACTGAAAGTGTTTCAGCCATTCGTGCATTTGTAGTTGGCTCCTCACTGAGAAGCATGAGGAGATGCTCCTGGGTTGACGTTAATTTGACATCACTCTGACATTTCCCAAGAAGAATTTCGTGTTTGTTTTCGGCAAACTGCATGACTTGAGACAAGAAATGATCGATTTGATTTTCTAAATGAGTAGACATAATATTCCTCCCTTCATTCATTGGTCAATAATAACACGCATTTCGTTGAATGTCAACCGGTTAATGTTATGGGAGAAGCTATAAAAACAAAGGAAAAAAACGAATAAGGGGCTTGTCATTTGTAATGTGGTATGCTATAATATATCAGTCCGACTTTTGAGATACATTTGTATCTTTCGGGGATTTTTAAGGAGGTACTTTTGCTTGGCAAAAGATGATGTTATCGAAATTGAAGGTAAAGTAGTAGATACTATGCCGAATGCGATGTTCACTGTTGAACTTGAAAATGGTCATAAAGTTTTGGCGACGATTTCTGGAAAGATTCGTAAGAATTATATCCGTATCTTGCCTGGCGACCGCGTGCAAGTGGAGATGTCACCATATGATTTGACACGTGGACGCATTACCTACCGTTTTAAATAACCTGGACATTCATTGGGTGCGAAAGCACAGTAACCTATAGAAAGGAAGACACAATGAAAGTAAGACCATCAGTTAAACCAATCTGCGAATACTGTAAAGTAATTCGTCGTAACGGTCGTGTTATGGTAATTTGCCCTGTAAATCCAAAACATAAACAACGTCAGGGATAGAAAGGAACTATTAAATTATGGCTCGTTTTGCTGGAGTTGATATTCCAAACGAAAAACGTATCGTTATCTCATTGACATACGTTTACGGTGTTGGACTTCAAACTGCTAAAAAAGTGCTTGCTGCTGCAGGTGTTTCAGAAGATGTACGTACGAAAGATCTTACATCTGATCAAGAAGATGCGATTCGTCGTGAACTTGACGGCTTGAAACTCGAAGGTGATCTTCGTCGTGAAGTAAACCTCAACATCAAACGCTTGATGGAAATTGGTAGCTACCGTGGTATGCGTCACCGTCGTGGACTCCCTACACGTGGACAAAACACAAAAAACAACGCACGTACTCGTAAGGGACCTGCTAAAGCTATCGCTGGTAAGAAAAAATAATCTAGAAAGGAGTTAAAATGGCAAAAATTACTCGTAAACGTCGTGTGAAAAAGAATATTGAAACTGGTATCGCCCACATTCAATCAACTTTTAACAACACTATCATTATGATTACTGACGTTCATGGTAACGCTCTTGCTTGGTCATCTGCAGGTTCACTTGGTTTCAAAGGTTCTAAAAAATCTACACCATTCGCTGCACAAATGGCATCTGAAGCTGCTGCTAAAGCTGCTCAAGAACAAGGGTTGAAAACAGTATCTGTTACAGTTAAAGGTCCAGGTTCAGGTCGTGAATCTGCAATCCGTGCACTCGCTGCTGCTGGTCTTAACGTAACTTCTATTAGTGATGTGACTCCTGTACCTCACAATGGTGCACGTCCTCCAAAACGTCGTCGTGTATAATCGCTAGTGAGTTGCAAAATCACTTTACTTTTCTTTTAGAGGAGACTATACATGATTGAGTTTGAAAAACCAAAAATTATTAAATTTGACGAAACAGAATTTTACGGCAAGTTTGTAGTAGAACCACTTGAACGTGGTTATGGTACAACTTTGGGTAATTCTTTGCGTCGCGTTCTTTTGTCTTCATTGCCTGGGTCTGCTGTGACTTCAATTCAAATTGAAGGAGTTCAACACGAATTTGCAACTATCCCTGGTGTCCGCGAAGATGTGGTCCAAATCATCCTTGCTATCAAAGGACTTGCGATCAAATCTTACGTTGAAAATGAAAAACAAATTGAGCTTGACGTTACTGGACCTATGACAGTAACTGCAGGTGACATTTTAACAGATAGTGATATCGAAATTGTCAATAAAGACCATTATCTTTTTTCTATCGCAGAAGGTCACTCTATGCGTGCTGTGATGACAGTAAACAAAGGTTACGGATATGTTCCTGCTGACGAGAACAAAGTCGAAGGGGCACCTATCGGTACAATTGCTGTGGACTCAATTTACACACCAGTTAGCAAAGTTAACTATCAAGTAGAACCAGCTCGTGTAGGTGGTGATGCATCTTACGATAAGTTGACTTTGGAAATCACTACAAACGGCACAATCGTTGCTGATGATGCTTTGTCTCTCTCTGCGAAGATTTTGACAGATCACTTGAATCTGTTTGTTGACTTGTCAGAAGCAGCTTCAGAATCTGAAACTCTCGTAGCTAAAGAAGAAGTTAAGACAGAACGTGTTCTCGATAAAATTATCGAAGAAATGGACTTCTCAGTTCGTGCCTATAATGGTTTGAAACGTGCTGGAATCAATACCGTAGCTGATATTGTGGAAATGAGTGAAGCTGACATGATTAAAGTCAAAAACCTCGGTCACAAATCAGTAGAAGAAGTCAAAGTAAAATTGACTGACTTGGGCTTGGAGCTCAAAAAACGAAAATAATACAGGAGGAAAAAAATGGGTTACCGTAAACTTGGACGCACATCTTCGCAACGTAAAGCTATGCTTCGTGATTTGACAACTGATCTTATCATCAACGAAACAATCGTTACGACTGAAGCTCGTGCTAAAGAAATCCGTAAAACAGTTGAAAAGATGATTACTCTTGGTAAACGTGGTGACTTGCACGCTCGTCGTCAAGCAGCAGCTTACGTTCGTAACGAAATCGCTATTAAAGATTTCAACGAAGAAACTGAAACTTTCCCAACTGCACTTCAAAAATTGTTCGACGATATTGCTAAACGCTACGAAGGCCGTAACGGTGGTTACACTCGTATCTTGAAAGTTGAACCACGTCGTGGTGATGCTGCCCCTATGGCAATCATTGAACTTGTTTAAGAAGGTTCGGATTAAATAATATATAAGATTACTTATTGAGTGTTATGATGATGGCGCTGTGTTTGAGTTAACGTTTAAACGTTGAGTAGCATTGCTTAGTCTAGCTCTGTCTACCGAGACATTTGTTTCGGTAGTTCACTCAATATGTTTTTTTTTTTTTTTTTTTTTTTTTTTTTTTTTTTTTTTTAGATAATCTTTGGCGTCTCTTTCACATATAAAGAGGCGCTTTTGTTTGTAAAAAATAAGAAAATTTAAAGGAGGATTAATCTTAACTATCAATCTTGCAAAAAATCACTTTAAATACACGGAATTAAAATATTAAAGGAATTGAATTTGTGTTAGAATGTGAAGAAGTAAACAAATGGGTTGTTCTGCAGATAGAATTGCAGTGAATGGAGTCAAATATGCATCAAATTGTTAGAATAGCTATATGTTTTTCATAAAAAAAGGATGGTTTATGGAATCTATATCAATTACTTTAACTTTACGAAGATTGTTTCTTACAGTTATTTATTTTTACTAAGAGTTATCGAAGGAAAATTAGGGTTTATATTTCCAAGATTGGATAAAAAGTTAGTAACCGTACCTTTGGATATAGTACAACAGTAGGTGGAGTAAAATTATAGTGTGAATTTTGAGTCTGTGGTTATAATATTATCTATTGATTTAAAAAATGAGAGACTTAGAAAATGTTTAATTATTTACTAGAAATTTTTCTTTTGATTTATTCAATACATTTAGTATTAAAATTTAGAATGACGTATAAAAAACAAAAGATCTGAAATATAAATGGATATCTTACGGATTTATTGTTATTTCTATTTTTATTATTTTGGGTAGAATCTTACAACTAATGAACCTATAAAATAAGGAGAGATATGAGTAATTTAAAAATAGAAATTAAAATCAGCTGAAGTTGAAATTAATAAGTATGGTATTTTCTTTGTAACAGGTAGAAATGGAGTGGGAAAATCGACATTATTTAGAAGCATGTTAGAAGAAGTGTATAGAATTAGTATAAATAATAAGCTTATTGTAAAGGGAATCAATCAAATAGTTTATATAAATGAAATGAAAATTTTATTGGCTATGAATTTTTTTACTTAAAGAATATTTGATTTATATATCGTTGTTATTTAAAACTAAAGTTACACATGAGGAAGATTACGGCTGTATTATCAGAGGTAGAACTGTTACAATACGAGCATAATCCAATAAAAGACTTATCTTAAGGAAACAAACAAAAATTAGCTTTTGTATCGACACTCATCATTGATGGAGAAGTTTTATTATTTGATGAGTCATTGAACACATAAATCAATATACTCTACAAAGAAATATTCACGGTGATGTATCACCTTTTTTTGAGACTATTTAGGGTTTTCTTGAAATTACAAGCACCTTAGACTTGAATAAACTGCTGTATTTCCAGCAGATTTTTTTGCTTTTTTCACATCATTATCAATATGATAGGAGATACAATTGTAGTTTCTTATTCGATCGAATATTTGTTATAATAAAAGATAAATAATTTATCATAAATATAAAAAGGAAATGAGAGATACATTGACTATAAATATTATAATCATCATATTAATGATTGCCTTCACAGCCTTTTTTGTTGCTTCTGAGTTTTCTTTGGTCAAAATACGAAAAAGTCGTCTAGAAACATTAGAAGCAGAAGGCAACAAGAAAGCTAAGTTAGCCATAGTTGTTGTTGAGCATTTGGATTCTTATTTGAGTGCATGCCAACTTGGAATTACCTTGACTTCCTTGGCTATCGGTTGGGTCGGAGAAAGTACCATGCATGCTTTACTCTCTCCTGTAATGGCATACCTACCCTTTCCCAAAGCGTTATCAGAGAGCTTCTCCATTGTTTTAGCTTTTCTGCTGATTACTTTTGTTCACGTTGTCATTGGAGAGCTTATTCCAAAATCACTCAGTATCTCTAAAACAGAGGCTGTAGTTTTAGCGGTAGTAAAACCACTGCATTATTTCTATAAGATTACTTATCCTTTCGTCTGGCTTCTGAATGTTTCAGCAAGTTCGGTTGGAAAACTTTTCAATCTTAGTTTGGCAACAGAGGGAGAAGAAACGCATTCGGAAGAAGAATTGCTTTTGATTGCAAACCAAAGTTATGTTAAGGGCGAAATAAATGAAAAAGAATATGAATACCTTAACAAGGTTTTTGAATTTGATGATTTATTAGCCAAAGAAATCATGGTTTCACGTCTAGATATGGAAGTTATATCTTCTGATACATCGATAAAGGAAGCCTTGGAATTTGCGATTGAAAAGGGACATACGCGTTTTCCAGTTATCCGCAAGTCCAAAGACAATATTTTGGGTTATGTTACGCTTCAGTCATTGATTAAGGAATACTTATCCTCTCCCGCTCAGAGTGTCAACACGATTGTACAGGAACCCATTGTCTTCATCGATACAATACCGGTCAAAGTTTTACTTTCAGAGATGCAAAGTCAGCACAAGCACTTTGCTATTTTATCTGATGAATATGGAGGGACAAGCGGTTTAGTTACTATTGAAGATATCCTTGAAGAACTCGTAGGTGATATTCAAGACGAGCAGGATCATGAGGAAGACAATATCGTAGAGGTAAAAGAAAATGTGTACCATGTGAAAGGGAAGACCCCCTTATCTGAAATCGAAGAGCGCTTCCATGTTCAATTGTCTGACTTACCTTCAGTAAACACCATTAGTGGCTATGTAAGTAACAGTTACTTAGAACAGAGAGAAGAAGCAGAGGTGGGGAGTGTCCGAATAATAAAGAACTTGGAAATTACTATTCTTGAAATGGATAGGGTGACGCCAAGTGAGTTACAGATTAGGGTACTATCAGACTAAACATTTGCTGGCGTATGAGTGAATGTTATAAGAATGAGCTTCTTTATATGAGGCTGTCTGATGTTTTCTGTGATTCAGTAAAAAATAGGAGAAAAGATGTAATTCCTAATAAATTTGTGAACAAATTGTGTAAGAGCAAATGCAGAGTGCATGTTAAACCTGCATTCACTGGGTGACTTACTCCTAATTTCTTGCTTTTATGCTATTGAGCTGGGGCTTGAAAAGTACTAAAAGTTGGAAATATTGATGTAGCAAAGTGTACAAGAAAAAACGCTTAACCGGATGCATGAGAATGTTGTGGTTTGCGTTTTTTGTTTTTTAGAAGTGTTGAGAATTAAGTCATGTATTTCAGAAGAACACTTCGAAGTTCCGTTCCCTTAGAAAAGTTGTTACAGTTTTCTATTTTTTATGTATTTATTCTAAAAAATTACCTAAATACTAAAATAATTGAGGCAATATACTTTACATATGACGAAAAAAATGAGAAAATGATAATGTGACTACTTTGTTAGTCTATGAAAAAAGAATTACATTTTTAGGGAGGGAAAGTTTATGTTTTATAAAGCGAAGCATAAGCAGCGCTTTTCAATTCGTAAATATTCTTTTGGAATAGCGTCGGTACTTTTAGGGACGTTTATATTAGGCGTTTCAGCTCCAGAAGCTAGTGCGGATGAAAATTCAACTGTTGCAACAACTAATCAAGTTCAAGCAGGAGCAGTATCAGAAGATGCAAGCTCTGCAGAGACAGAAGTTGCTGCAAGCAATAGCAACGAAGCTGCTACAGAAGTAGAAGCGGCGCCTGTTAATGAAGAAGTTGCTGATACTAACGCGGCAGTAGAAAAAGAAAATGATGAAGCTGCTGTGACTGAAAGTGCAGATGTTTCAGAAGTAGAAGCAGATAAGACTTCTGAAGTCAACAAGGAAGACGTGGCACCTGTTGCAACTCCAAAAACAGCTTTTAGAGCTGCAAGAGTTGCTCGAGCTGCAACTGAAGCCACTCCAGGTGATCCAAACACACCAGTTTCAGCAGGCTTACAAGAGGAGTTAGAAAAGAATGCTGTCTATAGCCCAGGTGTTCAAGGGGCTAAGAAGAGCTATGCTGGT
>NZ_BAAFQO010000032.1:0-7005 GCF_042849115.1 Lactococcus muris
CTTAGAAAACGGATTTTGCTCCAACAAATCCTTGTCAAACGCAACTAAAAAAGCTGTCCTAAGACAACTTTTCACACACTGCTGTAACTCATTTTTTAGCGAGTACCACCGCAGAGTTGACAGAGCCATAAAAACGCTTAAGACAGCTAAACACCACTGTCGCCAAGCGTTTTTATTCTTATATTCTGGTCTGCCTTTGTTCCAGTTGCACTTTTCTTTTCTAAAAGTGACCATTCCACTCGTTTTTAATTGTTTGATAGGCTTGCATCGGATTTTCGGTACGAGTGATTGGGCGTCCAACAACAATATAATCTGAACCAATAGTACGTGCTTCTTCTGGTGTTACGACACGTTTTTGATCCCCTTTAGCAGCCCCTGCCGGACGGATACCTGGCGTCAAGCAGATAAAGTCTGGACGTGTTACACTTTTAATCTTTTGGACCTCATGAGCTGAACATACAACACCGTCTAAGCCTGCCTCATCCGTACACTTAGCATAGTGTAGAACAGATTCTTCCAAACTTGTCATAATCATCTGATCATGTTGCATACTTTCTTGACTTGTTGAAGTCAGCTGAGTGACAGCAATCAAATCTGCAACCTTTTCTCCTGCCGGTGTGCCAGCTATCAGACCTTCCTTAGCTTGTTGCATCATTTCAATCCCACCAGCAGCATGCACATTAATCATATCTATTCCTAAGCGTGCTAAACCCTTCATGGCTGAGCCAACTGTATTTGGAATATCATGGAGTTTCAAATCTAAGAAGACATCATGTCCTTGGAATTTAAGGAAATCCACAACAACAGGCCCTTCTTGATAGAGGAGTTCCATTCCCACTTTTACATAGAGTTTTTCGTGATCATCAAAGCGCAATAAAAAATTCTTTACATCGCGTAAGCTTGGGAAGTCGAGGGCAACCATTGGTCTTGATTCATGCATTTTGTTTTTTCTCCTTTTTTACTTCTTTACGTAATTCTTCTAAACTTTCAATCCCATACTTATCCATAAGTTCAGGAAGTTCATTAATAATTTTCGGACACACATAGGGATCAGAAAAGTTTGCTGTCCCCACTGCAACCGCACTTGCACCTGCCAAATAAAATTCAAGAACATCTTGCGCAGTCATTACACCACCCATTCCGATAATCGGTAAATCCACTGCTTGTGCCACTTGGTGCACCAATTTTAAAGCTACTGGTTTAATTGCTGGACCTGAGAGACCACCTGTAATGTTGGCTAAGATAGGTTTACGAGTCTGCAGATCGTAACGCATTCCCATTAAAGTATTAATCATTGTAATCCCATCAGCTCCCGCCGTTTCTACAGCTTGAGCGATTTCCACGATGTCTGTAACATTTGGTGAGAGTTTGACATATAAAGGTACATCTGCTACTTCCTTACAAGCCTTGACCAAATCATGAGCAACCTTAGGATCTGTACCAAAGGCTTGTCCGCCATGCTTGACATTAGGGCAAGAAATGTTGAGCTCGATAGCTTTAACATTTGGGGCTGCCCCTATTTTATTGCAGACAGCTACATAATCATATTGTTCCGAACCTGCTACATTAGCGATAATAGGTAACTCAGGAAAGTTTTCATACAACCAAGGCAGTTTGTCTGATAGCACTACGTCAAGACCAGGATTTTGAAGACCAATCGCATTAAGCATGCCAGCATTTGTTTCTGCAACACGTGGCGTTGGGTTGCCGTAACGTGGTTGAAGGGTTGTAGCCTTAATCATTATGGAACCCAGCTGATTCAAATCATAATAGCGTGCATAGTCCTCACCAAAACCGAAGCAGCCTGAAGCAGGCATAATTGGATTTTTAAGCTTTAATCCGGGAAATTCCACTGCAAGTCGATTCATTATATCACTACTCCATTTCCTTTAAATACAGGCCCATCTTGACATACTTTTAAAGCATGTGTAGGGTCTTTTTTATCTGGAACAACACAAGCATAGCATGCACCAATTCCACAAGCCATACGTGCTTCCATTGACAAGTACAAACGCTCTAAACTTTCAAATTTTGTGGCAACAGCCTTTAACATCATCGATGCTCCACAAGCATATACTGCATCTGCTTCTTGATCAAGCTGGTTTAATAAATGTCCAACATGACCTTGGTAACCATAAGAACCATTATCTGTTGCTACTTTTACTTGTACATTAGGAAGTTGGACGAATTGCTCTTCTAGAATCTTAACTTCTGCACGTGCAAATCCAAGTAAAACCGTAATCTGACACCCTTTTTTACTGAGTTGTTTCGCTAACTCATACAATGGTGGAACGCCTATGCCTCCACCTACGATAAGGACATGATCTGTTTCTGTTACCTCATCAACTGGAAAGCCTTTACCTAAAGGACCAAGAATATCGATGGCTTGTCCTGCAACCATTTTTGACAATAGATAAGTGCCTGTTGTTTTATCCCCTCGACGATAGAGTAATGTACACGTTTTTTCCTGCTTATTCCAACTCGAAATCGAAATCGGACGCCGTAAAAGTAAATCCTGACTGGGAACTTTTAGTTGCAAAAACTGTCCTGCTATTTCCATGTCATTTACCAAATCACCTTGCAATACCAACTCAAAAATATCTTCGGCTACTTCTTTCTGACTGACGATAAGCATTTCTTCTTGAAGCTTCATTACTCCTCCTTTTTGTAAAATGATTTTATTATCTAATCTGTTCTGCAGGTCAAGCTCACTTTGTGTGAAAGATTGACAAAGTATTGTTCCTTGCGTATTATCATTCTAAATCTGCTAAAGCAGAAAGAATGACTGAGGGGTCACAACTCGATCCGCTCCTTGCGTATTATCATTCTAATCTGCTAAAGCAGAAAGAATGATAATAAAACACCTGCAGAGACGCTGCAGGTGTACAAAAAGCATCTATCTCCTTTACCAAGCTCCTAGAAGCAGGCAAAATAAGGGAAATATAATTCATCGTATCCTTGCTAGCCTCTCTGGACTAAGTTAAAGGTTTTAAGGTATTATAACCTAAATTTTAAGGAATTACAAGAATCAATAAATCCTACTTGAGTTGTAAAAAAATCCTTTCTTTATATGGTATAATGAAAACGTGTAATTAAATAGAGATAGGAGAAAAATATGGGTATCATTAAAGCAGCAACAAGTAGCCTTGGAGGCACATTGGCCGATCAATGGCTGGAAGTCATTGAACCAGAAGATATGTCCGATCAAACCGTCATGACCAAAGGTGTCATGGTGCGCAAGGACGATAAACGCGGCAGCAATCGCAAAGGAACTTCTGATGTCATCACAGACGGATCTGTCGTGCATGTCTATCCTAATATGATGATGCTCTTAGTTGATGGTGGCAAGATTATTGACTATACCGCTGAAGAAGGTTATTATACGGTCAAAAATGACACAGCACCTTCTATGTTTAACGGCGGTCTTAAAGAATCTGTTCAAGAAGCCTTCTTTCGTTTTAAATTTGGTGGTGTGACACCCCAGAAACAAGAAGTTTACTATATTAATCTTCAAGAAATTAAAGGCATTAAGTTTGGAACAGCTACGCCTTTACAATACTTTGATAACTTCTACAATGCGGAACTCTTTCTCCGTACGCATGGAACATATTCGATAAGAATTACAGATCCTATCTTGTTCTATGCTAATGCCATTCCAAAAAATCAAACTCAAGTTGAAATTTCAGATATCAACGAACAATATCTCCAAGAATTTTTAACAGCATTGAATACGTCAATCAACCTCTACTCAGCGCAAGGTGAGCGCGTTTCTTTCCTTCCTTCAAAATCTGTTGAACTTTCAAAATATATGGCAGATACACTTGACGAAGAGTGGCGCAAGCTTCGCGGAATCGAAGTAGTCGCTGTTGCTGTAAGCTCAATCAGTTACACAGATGACAGCCAAAAACTGATCAACATGCGTAACCAAGGTGCAATGCTGGGTGATCCAAATGTGCGTGAAGGCTATATGCAAGGCGCTGTGGCTCGCGGTATCGAAGCTGCTGGAAGCAACACTGGTGGAGCCATGCAAGCTTTTATGGGAATGGGCATGGGAATGAACCAAGCTGGTGATGTTCTCGGTCAAGCCAGTGCCTCAAATCAAGCCCAAATGGCTCAACAAGAAAAGACTGCATCAAAATCGGAAAATACTTGGACATGCTCCGCTTGTGGCACAGAAAACACAGGAAAATTCTGTTCAAACTGTGGGGAGAAAAAACCTGAAGCAACAGCCAACTTAAAGATTGAAATGGCTTGTTCAGCCTGTAATGCTGTCGTTAATTTAGCGAATGGTGTGCCAAAATTCTGTCCGGAATGTGGTCAACCTTTCGTTGCCAAGCCTTTATAAAGAACAGAAAGAGGTAAATTATGAGCCAGTCGAAGGTTCTCACCCATCTCTGTCCTAACTGTGGCGGCCCTCTCTTATTTGACCCTAAAAGTCAAAAGTTTCATTGTCAGTATTGCTTATCTAGCTTTACGGAAGAGGAAGTTACTGCCTTTGAAGCTAAACAAGAAGACAAGGGACTATCAGAAGAAAGTGCTCCAGATGTTCCTCTAGAACCTGATCATTCAGAAACACAGATTGACGATCAGGTTGGGCTCTTTGTTTGCCCTTCTTGCGGTGCTGAGATTGTAACAGAGGCAACTACTGCTTCTACTTTTTGCTATTATTGTCACAATCCTGTTGTGCTATCTGAACGCTTGTCTGGGAAATTCCTCCCTGAAAAGGTTTTGCCTTTTCAGATTGAGCAAAAAGAAGCTGAGGAAGCCTTTCTTAAATGGGTAGGCAAAAAGAAATTTGTCCCGAAAGATTTCTTTGATAAAAAGCAAATCAAGCAACTTCAAGGTGTATACTTTCCTTATTGGGTTGTCGGTGCAGATTTACAAGGTCAACTAGAGGCTCGTGCCAATAACATCCGTGTATGGATCGTTGGTGATTTAGAATATACGGAAACAAAGCAGTATCATATTATCCGTGAAGGTGACAGTTCTTTTCAAGATTTGGTAAAAAATGCTTTGAAAAAAAATGAGCCTGAAAAGATGGTCGGGGCCGTTCAGCCTTTTGACCTATCCAAGGCTGTTTCTTTCAAAAATCAATACCTTTCAGGTTTTTTAACTGAAAAAAGAGACATTGAGTTTGAGGAAATTAAGGAAAGAGTTGATAGCGAGCTACGCCAGTATTCTGAAGCGCTGATGCGTGACACAATCCAAGGTTATACTGCTGTTACCAGTGTCCAATCTCAACAAAGTATCAAGAATTTGGAAAGTGACTATGTGCTTTTACCCCTCTGGCTCGTCACCTATCGTCAGAAAAACAGTGACAAACTTTTCTATTACGCCATGAATGGACAGACAGGAAAAACGGCCGGAATTCTCCCTGTCGACAAGACCAGAGTTATTCTTGTGGCAGTATCTATCTTCTTTGCTGTTCTTCTCTTAGGTTTAATTGTGGGGTGGTATGTATCATGAAAAAGAAAATAACATTTTTATCCCTGTTTCTTACCTTATTTGCAGTGTTGACGCTGTTTGGCTTTTCCAAAGCAGTAGAGGCACAGCAAATAGGTATTGATGATCAGGCAGGTATTCTGGCTGGCACAACATCAGCCCTCACAGAGGAAGCCCAAAGGCTATCAGAGAAAACTAAGGCTGGTGTCTTTGTTGTTACAACAACGACCAATACACAGCCTCCAAAAGAATTTGCGGTTGATTATCTGGCTAATAAAGTCGGACAAGGCAATAATGGTATTGTTCTCCTGATTGACATGGGGCAGCGTGAAGTTTATATCTGGGCGACTGGAAATTTAAAGTACTATATCACTTCTTCTCGCATTGACTCCATCCTTGATGTTGTCCAGCCTCAGTTAAGTAATGAAAATTATCGGCAAGCTATCGAAAGCTTTTATGAACAAGTCGATCACTATTACCAGCAAGGTATCCCTGGTGGTCGTCAGTACTCGGTCAACCCAGACACAGGGGAGGTTACTTTTCATCGCTCCTTTCGTCCTGCATATATCCTAATCGCTGTTATTGCTGCACTGATTGCAGCTGGCGCATTTGTTGTTGTTCTTGTGTCTCGCTATCAGCTAAAACTAGGCGCACGCTGGAACTACGAATATCAAAAAAATGGCGCATTAAAACTCTCTAAACGTAGCGATACACTTGTAAACTCCTTCATCACGACCCGGCATATCCCTCGGAATAATGATTCTAGCGGTGGGGGCTTCTCTGGTGGCGGAGGCGGTTCCGGGGGTGGACGCAGTTTTTAAGCAACTAAAAAAGAGCCTTTGCTCTTTTTTAGTTTATTATTTTATATTTACCTAAGGGAAGAGAGCCTAACTCATAATCACCGATTTTTGTACGTATCAAACGTAATGTTGGAAAGCCTACATTGGCAGTCATTCGACGTACTTGGCGGTTTTTTCCTTCTTTGATGGAAATTTCAACCCAACTTGTGGGTATTGATTTTCGCTCACGAATCGGTGGCGTTCTCTCCCACAGCCATTCGGGTTCTGAAACTCGTCTAACTTTTGCCGGAAGGGTTTTGCCATCCTTGAGCAGCACACCAGCACGCAGTTTTTGAGCTGCTTCTTCTGTAAACTCTCCTTCTACCTGTACAAGATAGGTCTTATAAGATTTGGACTTTGGGTCAGTGAGCTTATGATTTAACTTCCCATCATCGGTCAGTAAAAGCAAGCCTTCACTGTCTTTATCTAACCTTCCTGCAGCATATACATTAGGAATGTCAATATAATCTTTCAGTGTCTTACGATTGTCAGTATCAGTAAATTTTGTGAGTACGTCAAAGGGTTTATTAAATAGTAATATCATCTTCTCTATTGTACCAAAAGTGACCCAGCTTCGCACCTTCCATAAAGAAAATGGGCTCTGTCAACTCTGCGGTGGTAATCGCTAAAAATGAGTTAGAGTGAGTATGAGAAAGTTGCCTTGGGGCAGCTTTTTTTTAGTGCTTCTTGACAAGAATTTGTTGGAGTAAAATCCGTTTTCTGA
>NZ_BAAFQO010000033.1:0-5462 GCF_042849115.1 Lactococcus muris
ACTTGGCATTTACCCTATCTCGCAGGGGTTCTCCCCAACTACATCCGGCGTAATAGGACTTAACTTCTGTGTTCGACATGGGAACAGGTGTATCTCCTATGCAATCAATACCAAATCATGGTCTGAATGTATTGAACACTCAAAACTAAATAACAAACTCTTGATAAATACGTAAAGCTGAACTTCTTGTAACTGAGTTCAGAGCTAACTTCCTAGGAAAGTTTTCGCTTCGCGAATCGCTCTTCACATCTTAATTTTGGTAAAGTCCTCGAGCTATTAGTACTGGTCCGCTCCATCCCTCACAGAACTTCCACTTCCAGCCTATCAACCTGATCTTCTCTCAGGGCTCTTAATTCATAAAGAATGGGAAATCTCATCTTGAGGTGGGCTTCGCACTTAGATGCTTTCAGCGCTTATCCCTTCCCTACATAGCTACCCAGCGGTGCTCCTGGCGGAACAACTGGTACACCAGCGGTAAGTCCACCCCGGTCCTCTCGTACTAAGGGCAGATCCTCTCAAATTTCCTACGCCCGCGACGGATAGGGACCGAACTGTCTCACGACGTTCTGAACCCAGCTCGCGTGCCGCTTTAATGGGCGAACAGCCCAACCCTTGGGACCGACTACAGCCCCAGGATGCGACGAGCCGACATCGAGGTGCCAAACCTCCCCGTCGATGTGAACTCTTGGGGGAGATAAGCCTGTTATCCCCAGGGTAGCTTTTATCCGTTGAGCGATGGCCCTTCCATGCGGTACCACCGGATCACTAAGCCCTAGTTTCCTACCTGCTCGAGTTGTAGCTCTCGCAGTCAAGCTCCCTTATACCTTTACACTCTTCACATGATTTCCAACCATGTTGAGGGAACCTTTGGGCGCCTCCGTTACTCTTTAGGAGGCGACCGCCCCAGTCAAACTGCCCGACAGACACTGTCTCCCACGCCGATTATGCGTGCGGGTTAGAGCAACCATGAAGCAAGGGTAGTATCCCAACAGCGACTCACTTGAAACTAGCGTCCCAACTTCATTGTCTCCTACCTATCCTGTACATGCTTCACAGGTACTCAATATCAATCTGCAGTAAAGCTCCATGGGGTCTTTCCGTCCTGTCGCGGGTAACCTGCATCTTCACAGGTACTAAAATTTCACCGAGTCTCTCGTTGAGACAGTATCCAAATCATTACGCCTTTCGTGCGGGTCGGAACTTACCCGACAAGGAATTTCGCTACCTTAGGACCGTTATAGTTACGGCCGCCGTTTACTGGGGCTTCAATTCAGAGCTTCGCCTAAGCTAACCCCTCCTCTTAACCTTCCAGCACCGGGCAGGCGTCACCCCCTATACATCACCTTGCGGTTTAGCAGAGAGCTGTGTTTTTGATAAACAGTTGCTTGGATCTTTTCACTGCGGCTGTATTTCTACAGCACCCCTTCTCCCGAAGTTACGGGGTCATTTTGCCGAGTTCCTTAACGAGAGTTCTCTCGATCACCTGAGGCTACTCGCCTCGACTACCTGTGTCGGTTTGCGGTACGGGTAGTATTGCTTTAAACGCTAGAAGATTTTCTTGGCAGGGTGACATCAAGGGCTTCGCAACTGCTGTCGCTTCCCCATCACAGCTCAATGTTAAAGGAAAATGCATTTGACACTTTCCACACCTCACTGCTTAGACCAGAATCCATTAACTGGCTCCCTTTAGCCTACTGCGTCCCTCCATCACTAACAATACTAGTACAGGAATATCAACCTGTTGGCCATCGACTACGCCTTTCGGCCTCGCCTTAGGTCCCGACTAACCCAGGGCGGACGAGCCTTCCCCTGGAAACCTTAGTCTTACGGTGGATAAGATTCTCACTTATCTTGCGCTACTCATACCGGCATTCTCACTTGTAATCGCTCCAGCACCCCTCACGGTATACCTTC
The DNA here is from genome assembly GCF_042849115.1 of Lactococcus muris. NCBI lineage: Bacteria > Bacillati > Bacillota > Bacilli > Lactobacillales > Streptococcaceae > Lactococcus > Lactococcus muris. The sequence continues at coordinate 1,915 of NZ_BAAFQO010000033.1, forward strand.
ATCGCTGATTACAACGCTCTCCTACCATCAATATATTATTGATCCACAGCTTCGGTAATATGTTTAGCCCCGGTACATTTTCGGCGCAGGGTCACTCGACTAGTGAGCTATTACGCACTCTTTGAATGATAGCTGCTTCTGAGCTAACATCCTAGTTGTCTGTGCAACCCCACATCCTTTTCCACTTAACATATATTTGGGGACCTTAGCTGGTGGTCTGGGCTGTTTCCCTTTCGACTACGGATCTTAGCACTCGCAGTCTGACTGCCGCACATGTGTATTAGCATTCGGAGTTTATCTGAAATTGGTAACCCGAGATGGGCCCCTCATCCAAACAGTGCTCTACCTCCAATACACTTAAATTGCGACGCTAGCCCTAAAGCTATTTCGGAGAGAACCAGCTATCTCCCAGTTCGTTTGGAATTTCTCCGCTATCCACAAGTCATCCAAACACTTTTCAACGTGTCCTGGTTCGGTCCTCCAGTGCGTTTTACCGCACCTTCAACCTGCTCATGGATAGGTCACTAGGTTTCGGGTCTACATCATGATACTAAAGCGCCCTATTCAGACTCGCTTTCGCTACGGCTCCGCTTCTTCAGCTTAACCTCGCATCATAACGTAACTCGCCGGTTCATTCTACAAAAGGCACGCTCTCACCCATGGACGGGCTCGAACTTCTTGTAGGCACACGGTTTCAGGTGCTATTTCACTCCCCTCCCGGGGTTCTTTTCACCTTTCCCTCACGGTACTGGTTCACTATCGGTCATTAAGGAGTATTTAGGCTTGGGAGATGGGCCTCCCGGATTCAAACTGGATTTCACGTGTCCAGCCCTACTCAGGATACTGCTAGGTATAAAGTCTATTTCAAATACGAGGCTGTTACTCTCTTTGGCTTACCTTCCCAGGTAATTCTTCTATAAACTTTAAGTCCACGTCGCAGTCCTACAACCCCAAAAAGCAAGCTTCTTGGTTTGGCCTGTTTCCCGTTCGCTCGCCGCTACTTAGGAAATCGTGTTTACTTTCTCTTCCTGCAGGTACTTAGATGTTTCAGTTCTCTGCGTTACCTTCGCGTAAGCTATGTATTCACTTACGGATACTATGCATTACATAGTGGGTTTCCCCATTCGGAGACCTAGGGATCAATGCTTACTTACTGCTCCCCCTAGAATATCGTCGTTAGTCACGTCCTTCGTCGGCTCTTAATGCCAAGGCATCCACCGTGCGCCCTTATTAACTTTGCCATTAAAACAAGTATAAGTTTTTTCGAACTATCTTAAAATAATTCGCAGCTTTACAGAAATGCTTTTAAACATTTCTCGGTTTATTTATCGTTATAAGATTTTGTTATTTAGTTTTCAATGATCAAGTCCTATTTTTACGTCTTCGTTGACATAAGATAACTGAACTCACTGCTTGCATCCTAACAAATTAGATAAATTATCCTCGGATGTAAACATCCTTGCGGTAATTTCCTAAATTTGTACGGATACATCCGCTACGCGGAACGCTGTTCGTATCTTAATGGAGCCTAGCGGGATCGAACCGCTGACCTCCTGCGTGCAAAGCAGGCGCTCTCCCAGCTGAGCTAAGGCCCCATCCTCTCAACGCAATCTTCTACTGCTTGCATTAAAAGACTGGCTATATGGGTTCTCATAGACCCCTCAAAACTGAATAAAGTAGAAGACATCTTTTTTAACTGAGTTCAACACTCACTTCCTAGAAAATTAGATAAATTAGCCTCGGATGTAAACATCCTTCGGTAATTTCCTAAATTTGTACAGAAGTGTCCGCTAGGCGGAACGTGTTTCACATCTTTTTTATATTCCTTAGAAAGGAGGTGATCCAGCCGCACCTTCCGATACGGCTACCTTGTTACGACTTCACCCCAGTCATCGGTCTTACCTTAGGAAGCGCCCTCCTTGCGGTTAGGCAACCTACTTTGGGTACTCCCAACTTCCGTGGTGTGACGGGCGGTGTGTACAAGGCCCGGGAACGTATTCACCGCGGCGTGCTGATCCGCGATTACTAGCGATTCCGACTTCATGCAGGCGAGTTGCAGCCTGCAATCCGAACTGAGAATGGTTTTAAGAGATTAGCGCACCCTCGCGGGTTGGCGACTCGTTGTACCACCCATTGTAGCACGTGTGTAGCCCAGGTCATAAGGGGCATGATGATTTGACGTCATCCCCACCTTCCTCCGGTTTATCACCGGCAGTCTCACTAGAGTGCCCAACTTAATGATGGCAACTAGTAATAAGGGTTGCGCTCGTTGCGGGACTTAACCCAACATCTCACGACACGAGCTGACGACAACCATGCACCACCTGTCACCGATGTACCGAAGTAACTCCTTATCTCTAAGGATTGCATCGGGATGTCAAGACCTGGTAAGGTTCTTCGCGTTGCTTCGAATTAAACCACATGCTCCACCGCTTGTGCGGGCCCCCGTCAATTCCTTTGAGTTTCAACCTTGCGGTCGTACTCCCCAGGCGGAGTGCTTAATGCGTTAGCTGCGCTACAGAGAACTTATAGCTCCCTACAGCTAGCACTCATCGTTTACGGCGTGGACTACCAGGGTATCTAATCCTGTTTGCTCCCCACGCTTTCGAGCCTCAGTGTCAGTTACAGGCCAGAGAGCCGCTTTCGCCTCCGGTGTTCCTCCATATATCTACGCATTTCACCGCTACACATGGAATTCCACTCCCCTCTCCTGCACTCAAGTTCCCCAGTTTCCAATGCACACAATGGTTGAGCCACTGCCTTTTACATCAGACTTAAGAAACCACCTGCGCTCGCTTTACGCCCAATAAATCCGGACAACGCTCGGGACCTACGTATTACCGCGGCTGCTGGCACGTAGTTAGCCGTCCCTTTCTGGTTAGATACCGTCACTTAAGTAACTTTCCACTCTACTTAACGTTCTTCTCTAACAACAGAGTTTTACGATCCGAAAACCTTCTTCACTCACGCGGCGTTGCTCGGTCAGACTTTCGTCCATTGCCGAAGATTCCCTACTGCTGCCTCCCGTAGGAGTCTGGGCCGTGTCTCAGTCCCAGTGTGGCCGTTCACCCTCTCAGGCCGGCTATGTATCATCGCCTTGGTAGTCCTTTACACTACCAACTAGCTAATACAACGCGGGATCATCAAGTAGTGAAGCTTTTGCTTCTTTTAAATAAGAATCATGCGATTCCAATTGTTATGCGGTATTAGCGTTCGTTTCCAAACGTTGTCCCCCGCTACTCGGCAGATTTCCCACGCGTTACTCACCCGTTCGCCGCTCTTCATCTTGGTACAAGTACCTCGATTCGTCGCTCGACTTGCATGTATTAGGCACGCCGCCAGCGTTCGTCCTGAGCCAGGATCAAACTCTCATTTAAAGTCCACTTCTTCAAATGAACTGGCTATTGTTTGTCTTTCATTATTGAATCGACAGGTCTATACAAGAGGTCTCCCTCTCGCATATAGTCATTCTACTTTATTCAGTTTTCAATGGTCTATCATTCTCACAAGTCCCTCGCTTGCGACAACTATTATATTCTACCAAACTA
>NZ_BAAFQO010000034.1:0-5185 GCF_042849115.1 Lactococcus muris
ACGAGTGGAAGACACCAGTAGACACAACAACTGCAGGTGAAAAAGATGCTGTAGTCGTTGTTAAGTACCCAGACGGTTCAAGCGAAGAAGTGCCAGTTAAGGTTGTTGTCACAGACGGCCGTACAGATGCAGATAAGAACGAACCAAAAGGTCAAAACGTCAACACAGGCTTGAATGAAACACCAAAAGCTGAAGACGGTATCTCTAACAAGGGTGACCTTCCAGAAGGTACAACTTACGAGTGGAAGACACCAGTAGACACAACAACTGCAGGTGAAAAAGATGCTGTAGTCGTTGTTAAATACCCAGACGGTTCAAGCGAAGAAGTGCCAGTTAAGGTTGTTGTAACTTCAGATGCAGACAAGTACGAACCAAAAGGTCAAGACGTTAACACAGGCTTGAACGAAACACCAAAAGCCGAAGATGCTATTTCTAACAAGGGCGACCTTCCAGAAGATACAACTTACGAGTGGAAGACACCGGTAGACACAACAACTCCAGGTGAAAAAGATTCTGTAGTCGTTGTTAAGTACCCAGACGGTTCAAGCGAAGAAGTGCCAGTTAAGGTTGTTGTCACAGACGGCCGTACAGACGCAGATAAGAATGAACCAAAAGGTCAAAACGTCAACACAGGCTTGAATGAAACACCAAAAGCTGAAGACGGTATCTCTAACAAGGATGACCTTCCAGAAGGTACAACTTACGAGTGGAAGACACCAGTAGACACAACAACTGCAGGTGAAAAAGACGCTGTAGTCGTTGTTAAGTACCCAGACGGTTCAAGCGAAGAAGTGCCAGTTAAGGTTGTTGTAACTTCAGATGCAGACAAGTACGAACCAAAAGGTCAAGACGTTAACACAGGCTTGAACGAAACACCAAAAGCTGAAGATGCTATTTCTAACAAGGGCGATCTTCCAGAAGATACAAAATACGAGTGGAAGACACCAATAGATACAAGCACACCAGGTGAAAAAGAAGGTGTAGTAGTAATCACTTATCCAGACGGTTCAAGTGAAGAAGTTCTTGTTAAGGTTGTTGTCGCAGACAAACGTACAGATACAGTTGATGTTGTTCCAACAGGACAAGATAAGGGTGGTTCACCAGAAAGCACTAAGCTTGAAGTTAAAGCAGTTGCTGAAAATAAAGTAGCTTCTGACAACACAGGTCGTGCATTACCAGCGACAGGCGAGAATGATTCTGCTGCTTTAGCAGGTCTAGGAGCTGCACTGTTAGGTGGCTTAGGCTTAGCGGCTACTCGTCGTAAGAAAGAAGAAATTTAATTATTACTTCTAAAAATTCTTTGATGTGAGGATAGAATGAAGATCGAGACAACTTGATTTTATCCAAAGCATAAAGATAAAACAAAAAATGCTTAATCACATACATAATATGTGGTTGAGCATTTTTTATATGGTTTGGTTTTTTACTCCTTTTATGTCAGTGTAGAAGTAGATTATCTTCTCCGCTTTAACAAAACTTAAAAAACTTCCAAAGAGGATCATTTTTGTGCGTACAAAAAAGACAGAAAACTTTTTCGTGAAAGAATCTGTCTTTTTTTCTTTTCTTGACTTTCTGACATTTCGTATCTAAGTCCAACCTTGTTCAGTTATTTTTTATATCTGTTGAGTTGGAGGCTGGAAAAGATAAGAGTAATTGCTAGAAATACGAAACCGATACCAGTAGTTATCAAAACCATTTTTTCATCCTCACCAGTTTTAGGTAAAGCATGTTGTGGTGAAGAGGTTGTTTTTTTATTGTCATTATTATGACTATTCTTTCTATCGGTTTTTGCGATATGATGTTTATTTGTAATAATAATATTCTCTTTATTACTATCATTTATGATTGTCTCATAGCCATTTACCTTAGTAATTTCTTTAACAGTATAAAGAATATCTTTCCCTTCATATTTTTGAGAAAGGGACTTCCATGTATATGTCCACTTGGAATCTTTATTTAAGGTAACTGCTTCACCTAGCTTCTCACCATTTGCATAAAGTTGTACTTGAATTGAATCTGGACGAAGTCCATCTTGATTATCATTATCCTCCCAATGTTTGGTTACTGTAACATCTGTTTGTTGTGGTACATGATGGTTCGTGATGTCAAAATTATTGATCTCTGTAGTATAACCTGAAATACTCTCTTCCGTGATTGTATAGGTAATTTCTTTACCTTCTTCATATTTAGGAAGATTAGTGAAAGAATACTTCCAATTATTTTCAGCTGTTATTTTTTGAGTAGTTACAAATTTTCCGTTTGCATAGAGTTGTACTTGAACTGAATCTGGACGAAGTCCGTCTTGATTATTATTATCCTCCCAATGCTTAGTTACTGTGACACTTGTTGCTTCATCATTTTTTGCTATTAGCTGCACGGCATTTTCTTGACCATCAGTGATAGAAAAGTTGATTGGAGTTGTATCAATAACATATCCTTCTTTAGCATGTGTCTCAACAAAAGAATAGTCTCCGAGTAGTAAATTACTCAAATGTATTTGTCCATTTTCATCTGTTACCAAATCCTCGTAACCCATAATGGTATCTCCAAAAGAGTTGGTTAACTTAAAATGAACATGAGGAATACGTTCTCCTGTCATAGCATCAATCTTGGACAAAATTACCCCGCGATAATCTCCTGCACCATCTCCTCTTTCCCCCAAGACAACATCTTTACTTGCTTTAGCATCAATATTAGGAGCTTTCATATTTACTTCATTTGGAAAAACCATCCTTGTTCCATCCACAAGATAGGGAATTCCTCTCGTTAATGTAGATGTATACATGACATCGATTGCCTTTGATATCTGAGTATTAAAAGTAATTGTAAATCCAGTTTCAGCTGAAATTAAAGTATAGTCTGCTGTTGGAACTGGTCCACTTCCATCTGTATACATCAAGGTAAATGAATCAGTATCAATTGTTTGTGTATTAACATTTTGTAATTGATCACTAACGCTTGCATTTTCTAGTTTTTTATTGTCAACATTGATGCGTAATTGCCACTGAATCTGGCTATAGTGACCATTTGGGAGTTGAGTGATTGGCCAACCATTTTTCGAAAGGTCGCTAGCAGCAGGAGCCGGCTTTATTCCTGTAAGTACAAAATGGAGGGTTCCTAAACGGTTATTGGGGCGTGTTTCATAATAATTCGACCAGATGATTGTCCCCAAAGTTATCCCCTGCTTTTGCAATAAGACGGCCTACTACGTTACCATTGGCATCAACAATATTGAAGTTTTCATTCTTTGCAAAGACAGCTCCCTCAGGTAACTCAACAGTAGAAGTATCTCCTTCATGGATGGTTACCCCATCAGGAATATTCCAGTTATATTTGACATCGTAGGAATGTCCTGCAATCCAATCCGACGCCTCAATAGGATTTCCCTTATCATCTGTAGCAGAATTTTTGTCTATTCCATTAACAGGGATAACCTCTTTTATTTTTGTAAGAGCCCTAGGCTGTAAAGCATTAAAATTTAATTGGTTCTCTTGGCTAACTGCTAGTGCTTGAGAGGATAATCCACTCTCTCCAGAATTCTTAGCGAGAACAGATGCGTTTTGCTTTTTGAGATGGTCATTTGTAGAAGGTATCTTATTTGTTAATTGTACACTACTTGAGTTTATAACTTCTTGCATTTGAGCACTTCCTATTACAGGAAGGGCCAAATATGTGAACAATAAGATTACAAGACCAAATAAATGTAAATTTTTTTTCATATGCCTCCTTATTTTTCTCATCCATCAGAAAAAGTTTAAATTTTCTGATATATATTATGAATACACTTTCATTGTACTATAATTTGCTCATTTAATAAATGGTTAAGTTAAAAAATAATATAATCCTTTAAGATATTAATTGCTGAACGAAAGGTTAATGAGATTAAAATCAAGCGCTTCTTGTTTGTTAACTTTTTCTCCCATTCATTACATTCTGAATATCCCCGTTCGCACGCGCTCTGTTGTATAGAGGAAGCTCGCACATAGCAAACTTTTCCAATCATAAAGAAGTGTTTTTCTAAACCTTTATGGCCGTCTCTCCAAGAACATCAATGTAACAAAACATTATGATAACATTTCATAAATATTAAGCAACATGTTAAAATATGATGAGAGATACCATTGTATTTGGAGAAACACCCCCAATGACTTATAATCAGGCAACACAACACAACACAACACATAAACAGGCGGTAGATTCCCCTTCTTTTTCGTATTCACCAAAACGTTCCGGATAACTGGGACGTTTTTTGCCCTGCACTAAAGCTAAAAAATAATCGTTTTTGACTTCAAAGTCATAAAACTTCTCATATCCATAAAATTTGAAATACAAGGAAGAAATAAAATGCACGCAACAAACAGAAACAGGAAAAAACTAGGAATCCTTTTAGCCATATTGTCAGTCCTGCTGCTCATCTCAGGGACCTTCGCTTGGTTCTCCTTCACACAGAGAGCTATCAATGACCGCAGTGTCAGTGTCAACTTTGAAGAAGTTGGCCGCCTGCACGACTACTTTGACCGCGCCTCAGGCAACAAGGACGTCTTCGCCGAGAACTTTGGCGATGCTCCTATCTTGGTGCGCGTAAAACTCCTCGAATACATGGAAATCAATGGTGAGTCCTTAGTTCAAGCCGACCCACAAGAGGTGGCAGAAGGCAATGCGGTTCAACCCATCAAGGAAGATACGGGCACATGGACCCCTTGGACCCCAGAAGCCTCAGGAAATACAGTTGGTCAACGTGTCGGACCGGGCGCCGTCTTCAATGCCCGTGCTCGCTGGACTGTCGGTTGGACTCCCCGAGCAGCCACAGACGGCTCTGGGCAGCTGAATGCCCCTTACTTCATGCCGACCTTTAACCGTGCCCGCGACAACCACAAGACAGCTGCCGCAGGCGACGGACGTGACTGGACCCAGTCGGGAGAAGAGGCCGATACCTCTGTCAGCGCCAACGGAACCAATGCCGGAGCAGATGCCACAGGGGTCACTCATCCCGGGAATGGGACAGATGGCTACTGGACCAACGGCAGTACAGCCACTTCGATTTTAGGGACACCGCCCGATACAGAAGACGGGACACACACGGCTCGCCAGACCGTCATCCAAGACCAGCCGGTCATGTTGCTCAGCCAGTGGAATACCCTGCCAGTGCAAGACCGTGTGGGGAACTTCTGGGTGGTGGATCCAC
>NZ_BAAFQO010000035.1:0-5019 GCF_042849115.1 Lactococcus muris
ATGGATGAAGTACCTTCTGAAACCATTGATAAATATATTGAAAAACTTAATCTAAGACCAAAAAAGGTCTTGGGCTGGAAAACACCTTATGAAATCTTTTTTGAAGAGGTGTTGCACTTAACTTGACAATTCAAGAGACTAAAAAAACGGCACCAAGTGAGAGAAAAACAGCAGCTAGGACTGGTAATATTATTTTTTTCATTGTTCGATAGACATCCTTATTTGGCACGATAAATCAACTGGACTTTATTGTTATACAGCAACTCCGACGGATGAATAGTTCGCGCCCCTGGGATATCGTAAGCTGAGGTATTGAGATTAACCTTAGCAACATCCATATAGGCTGCCCAAACCAGCTGCGAGCAGTAAAAGCTGTTTCTGTTATTGGTGCGGTAGAAGTTATAGTTATAGGGCTTGCCTACCTGTCTTCCCGCCCAATGACCTGCCCACCAATCTTGTGAGATGCTTGTTGACTTTACCCCTGTTTGCCAGACATTATGGTTGCCTACTTTTCCACGCCCTTCAAAGTTAGATTGAAATCTAACCCCATTTGTATTTGGTGAAGCTTCCGCTGTAACCCTCAATCTTTGTGGTGCTACTATTCCCGCATGCCAACTTCCAGAAATACCTCTATTTGTAATGGCAATCACACCATCACGCCAGGTCCAGTTGCCATATCGTGCACGTGTCCGGTCTGTTTTGTCGGGAACCACTGGTAAGTTATCGATTTTTTCCATGATTTTATTTTCCTTCATTTCTTGATTGACCATCTTCAAGTACATTTCTTCCAGTTCTTTTTCCATTTTTCTTGTTTCTTGTGAATCTGCTGAGCGGCTACTCCTCTCTAATTTTTTGACATGTTCTGCCATTCTTGCTTTCAAGTCCTCCAAGGATTCAGCTTGGACTTGACCCGCTCCTCCGGACATTAATAAAGCAAGGCTCATCAGCCCGATAGACAACTGTCTTTTCTTCTTCATCATAGGTTTCCTCTTTTCTAATAGTTGTTCTTTTAGCTTAACATAGTTTTACTATTCACAATGCTCTAATTATGTAAGAAAATATTAAATTAACGAAACAATATGTATTATTCATGAAATAATTTATTTTTTTGCAATTAACATAACTGAATCTCAATAAAACAGAAAAACTCCTGAATAATTAAGTTCAGAAGTCTTTCGAAAAAATAGATTAAAGGAAGCAATTATCTTTAGTAAAGAAGAAATCAAAAAAAGCCACCAAGGTGACTTTTCTGGAGATTTTCTTACAAATCGTTGATATCGAAGTCTTCGCCGAGGAAGTCCGCGAGTGAGAAACCTTCTTGAGTTTCTGGAAGATCGTAGCTTGGTTTTGCTGCCTTACGTGGTGCGCGTGGTTTGCGTTCACGTTTTTCACCGTCTTCGTTGTTACGAGCTGGGCGAGCAGGCGCTTCTTCCAAAGCCTTGATTGAGAGTGAAATACGTTCTTCTTCAGGTTTCACATCAAGAACTTTTACGTTCACAACTTGACCAACTTTAAGCACATCTTTTGGATTTTCAACACGGTCCCAAGAAATTTGCGAAACGTGAACAAGTCCTTCAACGCCTAGGAAAAGTTCAACGAATGCACCAAAATCAGTGAGACGTTTAACAGTTCCTTCAACAGTTGAGCCAACTGGTGCTTTTTCTTCAACTTGTTCCCATGGGCCAGCTTGTGTAGCTTTAAGAGAAAGTGAAAGACGACCAGCTTCTTCATCAAGTTTCAAGATTTTAACTTCAACTTTGTCACCAGGTTTTACAACGTCTGCTGGACGTTTGACACGGTTGTGGCTAAGTTCTGAAACATGAACAAGTCCGTCAATACCGCCAAGATCAACGAATGCACCAAAGTTAGTAACACGTGAAACAGTACCTTCAACGATATCGCCTTCGTTCAATTGAGCAAAAGCTTCTTTGCGCATTTCGATATTTTCAGCTTCAACTACAGCACGGCGGCTAAGGATGAAGCGGTTTTCTGCAGCATTAATCTCGATAATTTTAGCTTCAATTTCTTGACCAACAAATTTCTTCGTATCTTTAACGAAATATGTGTCAATCATAGACGCTGGAATAAATCCGCGCACACCGTTATAATCTACTGAAAGTCCACCTTTAACATCTTTAGTAACCTTAACAGTAACGACTTCACCCTCTTTGCCTTCAAGTTCAGTCCAAGCTTTACGCGCTTCAAGACGTTTTAATGAAAGAAGGTATACATTAGCACCTTCAGCGTCTTTACCAACAATTTGTTTGATAACGAGCAAATCAAGAATATCACCAGGTTTTACGAATGTATTGATATCAGCATCACGGTCGTTTGTGATTTCGCGAAGGGTAAGGACACCTTCAACACCTGTACCAACGATAGCAACTGTTGCTTGCCCATTTTCGATAGTAAGGATTTCACCCTTTACGACATCACGTACTTTAACGTCCTCAACGCTGTTTAACAATGTTTCAAATTCATTCATTTGTAAAAAAATTCCTCCAACAATTTGACTGTCTACAGTCTTATGACTTAGTATATCACAACTATGAGAGAAATGAAAGCTTTTTTATGCATTTTTTCTTCTTTTTTACAAAGAATAGCTTGAAATATTTTCAAATACATTTTAGACCTGCTCTAGCAGTATTTTTCCTAAAAGCTACGCAATTTTTAAGTGTGGAATTTTTCCTTTCACTTGCTCTGTTATTAACATTGTTGAAATGCCGAATGGTCAATTTTTGTCCCTTAGCGATTATGTCTCTCAAGCCCACCTCTGTCCTCGCGTAAGAAGCCAAATCAACTCACACCTTGTTTACTGATATTGCATAATCTGGCCATTTTTATAAGCAAAGTCAATCAAGGCCCCGCCAAGGCACTCGTCTCCATCATAGAAAACAACGGCTTGTCCTGGAGTAATGGCACGTACAGGCTCCGCAAACTTGACTGTAACCTTATCTCTTTTAACAGCGATTGTTACGTCTGTGTCTTCTTGACGATAGCGGAATTTAGCTGTGCAGTGCATGTCAAATTCTTCAGGCATTGTGCGAGTAAAGCTCAGTTCGCTTGCAGTTAAACTATCTGAATACAGATGTTCATGGTGGAAACCTTGCCCAACATAAAGTGTATTACTGCTCAAGTCCTTACCCACAACAAACCATGGTTCACTTGTCATTTGACCCTGCTGTCCGCCAATACCTAAACCTCCGCGTTGACCGATGGTATAGTACATGAGTCCTGCGTGTGTCCCCATTTCTACACCATCTAGTGTCATCATTTTACCTGAAGTTGCAGGAAGGTAGTTTGTCAAAAATTCTTTAAAATTCTTTTCACCGATGAAACAGATTCCAGTCGAATCTTTTTTCTTGGCTGTTGCTAGTCCAGCACGTTCGGCAATAGCACGTACTTCCGGTTTTTCCAAATGACCGAGTGGAAACATTGTTCTCTTCAATTGTTCTTGTGACAATTGGCTTAGGAAATAGGTTTGATCTTTATTATTATCTACGCCACGAAGCATATGAACGGTGCCATCTTCGTCTGTTGTTACACGGGCATAGTGGCCTGTAGCTACATAGTCAGCCCCAAGTTCCATTGCGTAATCAAGGAAAGCCTTAAACTTAATTTCTTTATTACACATGACATCTGGGTTAGGTGTACGACCTGCACGATATTCCGCCAAGAAATATTCGAACACACGGTCCCAATATTCTTTTTCAAAGTTGACAGAATAGTAGGGAATACCGATCTGATCGGCTACTGCTGCTACATCTTTATAGTCCTCTGTAGCTGTACATACACCATTTTCGTCAGTATCGTCCCAGTTTTTCATGAAGACACCAATGACATCGTAACCTTGTTCTTTTAGCAATAATGCTGTAACAGAACTATCGACGCCACCGGACATACCGACAACGACTCTTGTTTTTGAATTATCCATTATTTGTTCACCATCTCTTTCTATTTTTATTAGATTTCCTATTTTTCTTTAGAAAAACAAAAAAGCTTACATTCAGTTGAAGGCTGAAGTAAATAATAGGTAACGACTTATTATACCAATTTTTTCCAGAAATAAATAGACTGCGAAATGCTATAATAGAGATATGATTGAACATACAGATAATCCTTTGATTTTCAACATGGAAATCAATAAAAATAAATACGCAAACCTTGCTGAAACAAAGCGAGTTTGTCCTTTTTGTGATACACCTAATCTCAAAGATATTTTGGATCATCAAGAGCACAAAATTTGGCTCAAAAACAAATTTCCGACTGTCGAAAATTCTTTGATGACTGTGATTATCGAGTCAGATAAACACCTCGGTGATGTCTCTACCTACTCTGTCCAAGAAAACAGAGAGGTCTTTCGCTTTGCCTTTGAATGCTGGCAGAAACTATTGGATAATCCCCAATATAAATCCGTACTCATGTTTAAAAACTTCGGTCCACACTCTGGTGGGACTTTACGCCATCCGCACATGCAGATTGTTGGTTTGGAAGAGGCCGATGGTTATGAACACATCTCTCCTGAAAATTTTGAAGGTGTAACACTGAAGGAAAATAGTGTAGATATCACGCTTTCTACACGTCCGATTATGGGCTTTGTGGAGTTCAATGTCATCATTTCTCAGCTTGAGCATATCGATCATTTGGCAGACAAGGTTCAGATTATTACACAATACTTATTAAATGACTATATGAACGGGCGCTGTGATTCTTATAATCTTTTCTTCTACAAAATGCCAGACAGTCAACGCTATATTTGTAAAATCGTCCCTCGCTTTATTACTTCTCCTTATTATATTGGCTACAAAATCCCACAGGTCAATAAAAACAATCGCTTAGAGGAAATTGCAAGAGAATTAAAAGAAAAACTGGGCTAATGTCAAGCCCCAATAAAAATAGACAAGTAGAAAAACCTACTTAGTTATGATGTTCAATAAGGTATGCACTCCGATATTCCATTGGTGTCATGCCTTTTAATTTTTCTTGTGGACGGTCATAATTGTACCAAAAGATGAAATC
>NZ_BAAFQO010000037.1:0-3016 GCF_042849115.1 Lactococcus muris
ACTTGTAATTTGAATTCAAGGCTATATTTCTTGAATTTACTTCCTTTTTTAGCCATGCAAAAAGAACCTCCTAAAATAGATTGTACTGTAAGTTTTTTACAGTGTCTATTTTACTTGGTTCTTTTCAATAAAAGGCAGTTTTTTTCGATATTCTTTCACAACCTGCTCTATCGTTTTTATCTAGAATTTCTATAGAAATATCATAGTTTAGCTAAAGCAGCATCAAGCTGACTTTTAATTTCTTCATTTGTTTCAGCAAAAGCTTCTGAAAAGTTTGTATTGATTTCCTTAAGATGGCTCTGTCGTATCTTTTTCACAAATTTGAGTTCATTGAGCTTCTTGATCGTCTCTGGCACATCTTCCTCATTCACATAAAGAAGGCTGTAGTGTGCCTTGCGGCTCGTATAGCCAAGGTCCCCGTAGCGGTTCAACTGCCTATTGCCTTTGTAAGAATTACAATAGACAAAAAGGGCACTTCTATTCTGTTTATCCAGTGGGCGAACTGCTGTACTTTCTGATTTATTTTCTTCTGTTTCTTGATTAATGATGTCGTTCATGGCGACTCCCTCCTTTCAAGGGCAAATTTTCATCTACAAAAATATGTTCTGAGATTGATGAAGCAATGTCTTTCGTTAAATCGGATAAAAGTTCCTGCAAGTCATTTTCAGCAACGCGCAGATTATAAACCTTCTCGTTGAATAAAATTTCCTTTCTTAACTCTAGCAACTCTGGACGAAAAGCTACGTACTCTTGATTTTCTGTGAGAATCCGTAACTTATCCTGCACGTCCTTGTCTGCTTCAAACTCAGCTTTCAAGGTACGGTAAACAGCAACTTGTGGCAAATCTAAAAAGGCTTTGACCAGAGTATCGATTGAGTCCTCAATCTCGAACAATTGTTCATTTATGATTAACATATTTTTATTATACCAGAGTCTGCAACAAAAGTTGAAAGAGACTGATTCAGTAAAAATGCAAAAAATGAAAATGCTCAACCGAAGTATTCTTATACATAGGGTTAAGCTTTTTTCATTGGGGATTTTTCCCAAAAATCTGTAGAGATAAAAGCTTGGGGTTGAACTATTTAGCGCTCTTTTTCAGCAGTCTCATGTCAAGATGGATTGCATTTGTTTTGTATAATTATTCACATTGCCTTTCACTAAGCCTCACTTATTCCTATTAAGATATTTGGTGTAAAACTGTCTAAATATGCTCCGAGCAATTTTCTAAATCCTTTGCCGAAAATTTAAAAGACAAAAATCCTTCAAGGTAAAAGTAGCGATAAATGCACATAAGAAAGCGATAACATTGTCGATAAAAGCAGAATGTACCTGAAAAGAAACTTTTTAAGCCCTTCATCAAAATATCTTCTCATTCATCTTGCCAATTTTATCCAAAAGCGATATAATTACTTTATAATGTTTATAATTGTGCATAAAATTACAGAAAGGTTTTTATGAATAATGAAAACAATCAGACTCAAAGAGGTCTGAAAAATCGTCACATCCAGCTTATCGCAATTGCTGGAACTATCGGAACAGGTCTCTTCTTAGGAGCAGGACAGTCTATCAGCATGACTGGACCATCAATTCTACTGATTTATATCATCATCGGAGCACTGATGTTTATCTTACTCCGAGCAATTGGTGAGATGCTCTACATGGACCCAGAGCAACACTCTTTTCTTAACTTTGTCAGCCGCTATCTTGGAAACAAGGCCGGTTATTTTATTCAATGGTCCTATTGGCTTGTCGTTATTTTCATGGCAATGGCCGAATTAACTGCCGTTGGCGTCTATATCCAATTCTGGCTACCGAGTGTCCCCGTGTGGCTCACCGAAACAGTTATCCTCCTAGCCTTAACTGCACTCAATACGCTTAACGCTAGATTCTTTGGTGAAACAGAGTTTTGGTTTGGAATGATAAAAATTATAGCCATTGTCGGTCTGATTGTTACCGCTATCGTGATGGCTTTTACAGGTTTTCAAGCTGATGGAACAACGGTCAGTCTAAGTAATGTCGTCAAAGACTTCTCCTTCTTCCCAAATGGAGTTGCTAACTTTATCGGAAGCTTCCAAATGGTTATGTTTGCCTTTGTAGCCATGGAATTTATCGGCATGACTGCAGCAGAGACTTTGGACCCTCGTCCAACTCTTAAAAAGGCTATCAATCAGATTCCCATTCGTATCTTGATTTTCTATATTGGAGCACTGACTGCCATCATGTCTATTTACCATTGGACAGACATTCCTGCAGATCAGTCCCCATTTGTCATGGTTTTTGACCTCATCGGTTTCAAGTGGGCAGCTGCACTTATTAACTTTGTCGTTTTAACTTCAGCGGCTTCAGCGCTTAACTCTGCTCTCTTTTCAACAACACGTAATCTGTTCTCCCTTTCAAAATTACATGGAGACAAAGCCCTGCGACCTTTCACGAAACTTTCTAAAAACGGTATCCCAACCAATGCGCTCTTCTTCACTGCAGCCTTGATTTTCTTAGCACCGTTTATCTCACTTATTCCAGGTGTTTCTAACGGTTTCGTCTTTATTACAAGTGTCGCAACCAATCTCTTCTTGATTGTTTACATCATGACACTCATCGCTTATACAAAGTACAGAAAATCAGATGAATATATGGAAGATGGTTTCAAAGTTCCGGTGCCTAATGTCTTGATTCCCGTTACTATCGTTGCTTTTGCTTTAATCTTCATCTCTCTCTTCTTCTTCAAAGATACACGCATACCGGCTATTGGCTCAGCAATTTGGATTCTTGTCTTTGGTATTGTTTCTTACTTCCGCAAGGAAAAAAGGGCTGAACTATAGAACAAGTCTATGTTTTCAGAGACTGTTGAAAGTTTCTGATTTATCCAAAGTCTATAAAAAAATGGAACTGCGGCTCTGTCAACTCTGCGGTGGTACTCGCTAAAAAATGAGTTACAGCAGTGTGTGAAAAGTTGTCTTAGGACAGCTTTTTTAGTTGCGTTTGACAAGGATTTGTTGGAGCAAAATCCGTTTTCTAA
>NZ_BAAFQO010000038.1:0-2191 GCF_042849115.1 Lactococcus muris
CTGATACGGATTCGCTTACTGACTCAGATACAGATTCACTTACTGATTCAGATACAGACTCAGATACGGATTCACTTACTGATTCTGATACTGACTCTGATACGGATTCGCTCACTGATTCAGATACGGACTCAGATACGGATTCGCTCACTGATTCAGATACAGATTCACTTACTGACTCAGACACGGACTCAGATACAGATTCACTTACTGACTCAGATACAGATTCACTTACTGATTCTGATACTGACTCAGATACAGATTCACTTACTGACTCTGATACAGATTCACTTACTGACTCGGATACAGACTCAGATACAGATTCACTTACTGATTCTGATACGGATTCTGAAACTGATTCACTTACTGATTCTGATACGGACTCAGATACAGATTCGCTTACTGACTCAGACACAGACTCTGATACAGACTCTGATACAGACTCTGATACAGATTCGCTTACTGACTCAGACACGGACTCTGATACGGATTCTGAAACTGATTCGCTTACTGACTCAGATACAGATTCACTTACTGATTCAGACACGGACTCGCTTACTGATTCTGATACAGACTCAGATACAGATTCGCTTACTGACTCTGATACAGATTCACTTACTGATTCAGATACAGACTCTGATACGGATTCACTTACTGATTCTGATACGGATTCAGATACAGATTCACTTACTGACTCAGATACAGACTCTGATACTGATTCTGATACGGACTCACTTACTGACTCAGATACAGATTCACTTACTGATTCTGATACGGACTCTGATACGGACTCAGATACTGATTCGCTTACTGACTCAGACACTGACTCAGATACTGATTCTGAAACTGATTCGCTTACTGACTCAGATACAGACTCAGATACAGATTCACTTACTGACTCAGACACGGACTCGCTTACTGATTCAGATACTGACTCAGATACGGATTCACTTACTGATTCAGACACTGACTCGCTTACTGATTCTGATACTGACTCAGACACGGATTCTGATACAGATTCGCTCACTGATTCAGATACAGACTCACTTACTGATTCAGACACTGACTCAGATACGGATTCACTTACTGATTCTGATACGGATTCTGAAACTGATTCGCTCACTGACTCTGATACAGACTCAGATACGGATTCACTTACTGATTCAGACACTGACTCAGATACTGACTCAGACACGGATTCTGAAACTGATTCGCTTACTGACTCAGATACGGATTCACTTACTGACTCTGATACGGATTCTGAAACTGATTCGCTTACTGACTCAGATACAGATTCGCTTACTGACTCAGATACAGACTCAGATACAGATTCGCTCACTGACTCAGATACGGATTCACTTACTGACTCTGATACAGACTCAGATACTGATTCGCTCACTGACTCAGATACAGATTCACTTACTGATTCTGATACGGACTCGCTTACTGACTCTGATACGGATTCTGAAACTGATTCGCTTACTGATTCTGATACTGACTCTGATACGGATTCACTTACTGATTCTGATACGGATTCTGAAACTGATTCGCTCACTGACTCTGATACAGACTCAGATACGGATTCACTTACTGATTCTGATACTGACTCTGATACGGATTCGCTCACTGACTCAGATACAGATTCACTTACTGATTCTGATACGGACTCTGATACGGATTCTGATACAGATTCACTCACTGACTCGGATACAGACTCAGATACAGATTCACTTACTGACTCAGACACGGACTCTGATACGGATTCTGAAACTGATTCGCTTACTGACTCAGATACAGATTCACTCACTGACTCGGATACAGACTCAGATACAGATTCACTTACTGATTCAGACACTGACTCGCTTACTGATTCTGATACAGACTCAGATACGGATTCACTTACTGATTCTGATACAGATTCACTCACTGACTCAGATACAGATTCACTTACTGATTCAGACACGGACTCGCTTACTGATTCTGATACAGACTCAGATACAGATTCGCTTACTGACTCAGATACAGATTCACTTACTGACTCAGACACGGACTCTGATACGGATTCTGAAACTGATTCGCTTACTGACTCAGATACAGATTCACTCACTGACTCGGATACAGACTCAGATACAGATTCACTTACTGATTCAGACACTGACTCGCTTACTGATTCTGATACAGACTCAGATAC
>NZ_BAAFQO010000040.1:0-2037 GCF_042849115.1 Lactococcus muris
CGGACTCAGATACAGATTCACTTACTGATTCTGATACGGATTCGCTCACTGATTCAGATACAGACTCAGATACAGATTCACTTACTGATTCTGATACTGACTCAGATACAGATTCACTTACTGACTCGGATACAGATTCACTTACTGACTCGGATACAGACTCAGATACAGATTCACTTACTGATTCTGATACTGACTCTGATACGGATTCACTTACTGATTCAGATACAGACTCAGATACGGATTCACTTACTGATTCTGATACGGACTCAGATACAGATTCGCTTACTGACTCAGACACGGACTCTGATACAGACTCTGATACGGATTCTGAAACTGATTCGCTTACTGACTCAGATACAGATTCACTTACTGATTCTGATACGGACTCTGATACGGATTCGCTTACTGATTCTGATACTGACTCAGATACAGATTCGCTTACTGACTCTGATACAGATTCACTTACTGATTCAGACACGGACTCGCTTACTGATTCAGATACAGACTCTGATACGGATTCACTTACTGATTCTGATACGGACTCTGATACGGATTCGCTCACTGATTCAGATACGGACTCTGATACGGACTCGCTTACTGATTCTGATACAGACTCTGATACGGATTCACTTACTGATTCTGATACGGACTCTGATACGGATTCGCTCACTGATTCAGATACGGACTCTGATACGGATTCGCTCACTGATTCTGATACGGACTCTGATACGGATTCGCTCACTGATTCTGATACAGACTCTGATACGGATTCACTTACTGATTCTGATACGGACTCTGATACGGATTCTGATACAGATTCAGATACTGATTCAGACACGGACTCGCTTACTGATTCTGATACAGACTCTGATACGGATTCAGATACAGATTCACTTACTGACTCAGACACGGACTCAGATACAGATTCACTTACTGATTCTGATACTGACTCAGATACAGATTCACTTACTGACTCTGATACAGATTCACTTACTGACTCGGATACAGACTCAGATACAGATTCACTTACTGATTCTGATACTGACTCTGATACGGATTCACTTACTGATTCTGATACAGACTCTGATACGGATTCACTTACTGATTCTGATACGGACTCAGATACAGATTCGCTTACTGACTCAGACACGGACTCTGATACAGACTCTGATACGGATTCTGAAACTGATTCGCTTACTGACTCAGATACAGATTCACTCACTGACTCAGATACAGATTCACTTACTGATTCAGATACAGACTCTGATACGGATTCACTTACTGATTCTGATACGGACTCAGATACGGATTCGCTTACTGATTCTGATACTGACTCAGATACAGATTCGCTTACTGACTCTGATACAGATTCACTTACTGATTCAGATACAGATTCACTTACGGACTCAGATACTGACTCAGATACAGATTCACTTACTGATTCAGACACTGACTCGCTTACTGATTCTGATACTGACTCTGATACGGATTCACTTACTGATTCAGATACGGACTCAGATACGGATTCGCTCACTGATTCAGATACGGACTCAGATACGGATTCGCTCACTGATTCTGATACTGACTCAGATACGGATTCGCTCACTGATTCTGATACAGACTCTGATACGGACTCGCTTACTGATTCTGACACTGACTCTGATACGGATTCACTTACTGATTCTGATACAGACTCTGATACGGATTCTGATACAGATTCACTTACTGACTCAGATACAGATTCACTCACTGACTCGGATACAGACTCAGATACAGATTCACTTACTGATTCTGATACTGACTCTGATACGGATTCACTTACTGATTCTGATACGGACTCTGATACGGATTCGCTTACTGATTCTGATACGGATTCTGAAACTGATTCGCTTACTGACTCAGATACTGACTCAGATACAGATTCACTTACTGACTCAGACACGGACTCTGATACGGATTCAGATACGGATTCAGATACAGACTCAGATACGGATTCACTTACTGATTCTGATACGGACTCTGATACGGATTCGC
>NZ_BAAFQO010000041.1:0-1957 GCF_042849115.1 Lactococcus muris
CTTAGAAAACGGATTTTGCTCCAACAAATCCTTGTCAAACGCAACTAAAAAAGCTGTCCTAAGACAACTTTTCACACACTGCTGTAACTCATTTTTTAGCGAGTACCACCGCAGAGTTGACAGAGCCACTATTTTTACACTTAAGCCTTCTTCACTACAGACCCCTTCAAACCAATGGCACCAAAACCATCAATTTTTGAATCAATATAGTGTTCATTTTTCCCAAATTCATTAATGCGGATATTTTTAACTTTCGTCCCTTTTTTAATGGGTTTCGGCATCCCTTTGACTGGGAGATCTTGAATGATAATCACAGCATCTCCATCAGCTAAAGGTTGTCCAACACTATCAAGCACAACAAACTTATCTGCTTCTAAATCCGCTTGTGTAAATTCGTTGCCACATTCTGAGCATCCAAATGTCGTATCTGAGAGTTCATAAGTATATTCACTTGAACAAATTGGGCATTGAGGTGTTTCCATTTTTTCTCCCTTTTCTGATTTTAATTTAATTACTAGTATAACTTATTAAACTAAACTTAGTTTACTTTATAGAAAATTGCTTTCTGTACGGCTAATTTTTGTCTTTCTGGTAAGCTCTGCGCACTTGGGCCAAAAGTGTTGGACAGCCAAATACGCGGTTTCGCTTTGTCTGTATCTGCCCAATCATAACCTTTTGGAATAAAGGAGAGTCCTGCTCCAGCAGGAGTCCCTTCAGGTTGGCTATTTACCATAAGGAAGCCTTGTTCTTGCTGATTATCTGCTGATAGAATATTAAGAATAAGTCGTGTTTTCTGCTCGCCCTCCACTATGTAACACTGATTATTTTCAAAAATTAGTGTTCTGCCTTCCAAGGTTCTCCAAGCACCTTGCACACTTGAATAATCTCCTTGAGCAATCTGTTCTAAATTCATCTCAGCATTTAAGCTTGCCAATTTGGCCGAATCAATGACTCTGGAAGCTATTTCTTCAGTCACTTGTTTAGCTGAGGGCATGTCAAAATAATCTGCAAGAACTGTATTTATCTTTGTTACTTGCTCTTCTGTTTCCCAGCTTTTAGCATTGATATAGTCATATTCAACTGTCGCTTGGTTAATTTTCACATTAACTTTATGGATGATTTTATTTGAATCATACCATTCTATGGAGCCGTCACTAATATTTCCTGCCATCGCAAGATATTCCGCCGCCAAAATCGTAGTCTGAGGATTCAGCTTAGCATAAGACTGAGCCAGTAAAGCAATTTGTTGATTGAGGGCTAAGGCTTTCCATTCCGTCAAAGCTGCTGATACATGGCCTGATTTACCCTCTTGCGTTGAATTAGAGTCAATCATAGAACTTTCTGAAATTTTATGATTGCTCGCAGCAAGAGAAGAATCATTTTTGGATTTCGGATAGAAAAAGACAATCAGAAGTATTACCATTACAATAAGGAGAAGACCGCTAAAGATACTTCCTAAAATGATTGTTTTCTTTTTAAACTTTTTATTTTCGGCTATATCTTCTGTTACCAGTCCGTCCGATATAGCTTTTTGATAGTCATCCTCACTAGGTCTTCTATCATTAATATCTTTAGAAGATTGTTCCCATTCCTTTTTATCCCTCATCTTGGTCCACTTCCCAATCTAGCACTCTTCATGCACATCCTTTTATAGTGTACTACATTATGAAAAAAATCTCAAAGACTCGCTCGGAAAATAAGGACATCAAAAAAACAGAGGAGTTAAGCTTGGCTCTGTCAACTCTGCGGTGGTACTCGCTAAAAAATGAGTTACAGCAGTGTGTGAAAAGTTGTCTTAGGACAGCTTTTTTAGTTGCGTTTGACAAGGAGTTGTTGGAGCAAAATCCGTTTTCTAAGATGATCAAAACGCCCAAAACCAAAGGCAATGCGTTTGATAAGCTTACAGAGATTATTTTTTCCCTCTAATGGGCCGTTGGAACAAGATGAGACAATGCCT
>NZ_BAAFQO010000042.1:0-1903 GCF_042849115.1 Lactococcus muris
GTATCTGAGTCTGTATCAGAATCAGTAAGCGAGTCAGTGTCTGAATCAGTAAGTGAATCTGTATCTGAGTCTGTATCCGAGTCAGTGAGTGAATCTGTATCTGAGTCAGTAAGCGAATCAGTTTCAGAATCCGTATCAGAGTCCGTGTCTGAGTCAGTAAGTGAATCTGTATCTGAGTCAGTAAGCGAATCTGTATCTGAGTCTGTATCAGAATCAGTAAGCGAGTCCGTGTCTGAATCAGTAAGTGAATCTGTATCTGAGTCAGTGAGTGAATCTGTATCAGAATCAGTAAGTGAATCCGTATCTGAGTCTGTATCAGAATCAGTAAGCGAGTCAGTGTCTGAATCAGTAAGTGAATCTGTATCTGAGTCTGTATCCGAGTCAGTGAGTGAATCTGTATCTGAGTCAGTAAGCGAATCAGTTTCAGAATCCGTATCAGAGTCCGTGTCTGAGTCAGTAAGTGAATCTGTATCTGAGTCTGTATCCGAGTCAGTGAGTGAATCTGTATCAGAATCCGTATCAGAGTCCGTATCAGAATCAGTAAGTGAATCTGTATCTGAGTCAGTGAGCGAATCCGTATCAGAGTCAGTATCAGAATCAGTAAGTGAATCCGTATCTGAGTCTGTATCAGAGTCAGTGAGCGAATCAGTTTCAGAATCCGTATCAGAATCAGTAAGTGAATCCGTATCAGAGTCAGTATCAGAATCAGTAAGCGAATCAGTTTCAGAATCCGTATCAGAGTCAGTAAGCGAGTCCGTATCAGAATCAGTAAGTGAATCTGTATCTGAGTCAGTGAGCGAATCAGTATCTGAGTCTGTATCAGAGTCAGTAAGTGAATCCGTATCTGAGTCAGTGAGCGAATCTGTATCTGAGTCTGTATCTGAGTCAGTAAGCGAATCTGTATCTGAGTCAGTAAGCGAATCAGTTTCAGAATCCGTATCAGAGTCAGTAAGTGAATCCGTATCTGAGTCAGTAAGCGAATCAGTTTCAGAATCCGTGTCTGAGTCAGTATCTGAGTCAGTGTCTGAATCAGTAAGTGAATCCGTATCTGAGTCTGTATCAGAGTCAGTGAGCGAATCAGTTTCAGAATCCGTATCAGAATCAGTAAGTGAATCCGTATCTGAGTCAGTGTCTGAATCAGTAAGTGAGTCTGTATCTGAATCAGTGAGCGAATCTGTATCAGAATCCGTGTCTGAGTCAGTATCAGAATCAGTAAGCGAGTCAGTGTCTGAATCAGTAAGTGAATCCGTATCTGAGTCTGTATCTGAATCAGTAAGCGAGTCCGTGTCTGAGTCAGTAAGTGAATCTGTATCTGAGTCTGTATCTGAGTCAGTAAGCGAATCAGTTTCAGAATCAGTATCTGAGTCAGTGTCTGAGTCAGTAAGCGAATCAGTATCTGAGTCCGTATCAGAGTCCGTATCAGAATCAGTAAGTGAATCTGTATCTGAGTCAGTAAGTGAGTCCGTATCAGAATCAGTATCAGAGTCTGTATCTGAGTCAGTAAGTGAATCTGTATCTGAATCCGTATCAGAATCAGTAAGTGAATCCGTATCAGAGTCTGTATCTGAATCAGTAAGTGAATCTGTATCAGAGTCAGTAAGCGAATCTGTATCTGAGTCTGTATCAGAATCAGTAAGCGAGTCCGTGTCTGAATCAGTAAGTGAATCTGTATCTGAGTCAGTAAGCGAATCAGTTTCAGAATCCGTATCAGAGTCCGTGTCTGAGTCAGTAAGCGAATCTGTATCAGAGTCTGTATCAGAGTCTGTATCAGAGTCAGTATCTGAATCAGTGAGCGAATCCGTATCAGAGTCAGTATCAGAATCAGTAAGTGAATCCGTATCTGAGTCTGTATCTGAATCAGTAAGTGAATCTGTATCTGAGTCAGTAAGCGAATCCGTATCAG
>NZ_BAAFQO010000043.1:0-1862 GCF_042849115.1 Lactococcus muris
TCCGTATCAGAATCAGTAAGTGAATCTGTATCAGAGTCTGTATCAGAGTCAGTGTCTGAGTCAGTAAGCGAATCCGTATCAGAGTCTGTATCTGAATCAGTAAGTGAATCCGTATCAGAATCAGTAAGTGAATCTGTATCAGAGTCTGTATCAGAGTCAGTGTCTGAGTCCGTATCAGAATCAGTAAGCGAATCCGTATCAGAATCCGTATCAGAGTCAGTAAGCGAATCCGTATCAGAATCCGTATCTGAGTCTGTATCTGAGTCAGTATCAGAATCAGTAAGTGAATCCGTATCTGAGTCTGTATCTGAATCTGTATCCGAGTCTGTATCTGAGTCCGTATCTGAATCAGTAAGCGAGTCAGTATCAGAATCAGTAAGTGAATCTGTATCTGAGTCCGTATCAGAATCAGTAAGTGAATCCGTATCAGAGTCTGTATCAGAATCAGTAAGTGAATCTGTATCTGAGTCAGTGAGTGAATCTGTATCTGAGTCAGTAAGCGAATCAGTTTCAGAATCCGTATCAGAGTCTGTATCAGAGTCCGTGTCTGAGTCAGTAAGCGAATCTGTATCTGAGTCCGTATCAGAATCAGTAAGTGAATCCGTATCTGAGTCTGTATCTGAATCAGTAAGTGAATCCGTATCAGAGTCAGTATCAGAATCAGTAAGTGAATCTGTATCTGAGTCTGTATCCGAGTCAGTAAGTGAATCTGTATCAGAGTCAGTAAGTGAATCTGTATCTGAGTCAGTATCAGAATCAGTAAGTGAATCTGTATCTGAGTCTGTATCTGAATCAGTGAGCGAATCCGTATCAGAATCAGTAAGTGAATCTGTATCTGAGTCCGTGTCTGAGTCAGTAAGTGAATCTGTATCTGAGTCAGTATCTGAGTCAGTAAGTGAATCTGTATCTGAATCAGTGAGCGAATCCGTATCTGAGTCCGTATCTGAATCAGTGAGCGAATCCGTATCAGAGTCCGTATCAGAATCAGTAAGTGAATCTGTATCAGAGTCTGTATCAGAGTCAGTGTCTGAGTCAGTAAGCGAATCCGTATCAGAGTCTGTATCTGAATCAGTAAGTGAATCCGTATCAGAATCAGTAAGTGAATCTGTATCAGAGTCTGTATCAGAGTCAGTGTCTGAGTCCGTATCAGAATCAGTAAGCGAATCCGTATCAGAATCCGTATCAGAGTCAGTAAGCGAGTCAGTATCAGAATCCGTATCTGAGTCTGTATCTGAGTCAGTATCAGAATCAGTAAGTGAATCCGTATCTGAGTCTGTATCAGAGTCAGTATCAGAATCAGTAAGTGAATCCGTATCAGAGTCAGTATCTGAATCTGTATCCGAGTCTGTATCTGAGTCCGTATCTGAATCAGTAAGCGAGTCAGTATCAGAATCAGTAAGTGAATCTGTATCTGAGTCAGTATCAGAATCAGTAAGTGAATCCGTATCAGAGTCTGTATCAGAATCAGTAAGTGAATCCGTATCAGAGTCTGTATCAGAATCAGTAAGCGAGTCCGTATCAGAGTCTGTATCAGAATCAGTGAGCGAATCCGTATCTGAGTCCGTATCAGAATCAGTGAGCGAATCCGTATCAGAGTCCGTATCTGAATCAGTGAGCGAATCCGTATCAGAGTCCGTATCAGAATCAGTAAGTGAATCCGTATCAGAGTCTGTATCAGAATCAGTAAGCGAGTCCGTATCAGAGTCCGTATCTGAATCAGTGAGCGAATCCGTATCAGAGTCCGTATCAGAATCAGTAAGTGAATCCGTATCAGAGTCAGTATCAGAATCAGTAAGCGAGTCCGTGTCTGAATCAGTAAGTGAATCTGTATCAGAGTCAGTAAGCGAATCTGTATCTGAGTC
>NZ_BAAFQO010000044.1:0-1854 GCF_042849115.1 Lactococcus muris
TATCAGAATCAGTAAGCGAATCAGTTTCAGAATCCGTATCAGAGTCAGTAAGCGAGTCCGTATCAGAATCAGTAAGTGAATCTGTATCTGAGTCAGTGAGCGAATCAGTATCTGAGTCTGTATCAGAATCAGTAAGCGAGTCAGTGTCTGAATCAGTAAGTGAATCTGTATCTGAGTCAGTGAGCGAATCCGTATCTGAGTCCGTATCAGAATCAGTAAGTGAGTCTGTATCTGAATCAGTGTCTGAATCAGTAAGTGAGTCTGTATCTGAATCAGTGTCTGAATCAGTAAGTGAATCCGTATCTGAGTCTGTATCTGAATCAGTAAGCGAGTCCGTATCTGAGTCCGTATCAGAATCTGTATCTGAGTCAGTAAGCGAATCAGTTTCAGAATCAGTATCTGAGTCAGTGTCTGAGTCAGTAAGCGAATCTGTATCAGAGTCAGTATCAGAATCAGTAAGTGAATCCGTATCTGAGTCCGTATCAGAATCAGTAAGCGAGTCAGTGTCTGAATCAGTAAGTGAATCCGTATCTGAGTCTGTATCAGAGTCAGTAAGCGAGTCCGTATCAGAATCAGTAAGTGAATCTGTATCTGAGTCAGTGAGCGAATCCGTATCTGAGTCCGTATCTGAATCAGTATCTGAGTCTGTATCTGAGTCAGTAAGCGAATCTGTATCAGAGTCAGTAAGCGAATCAGTTTCAGAATCCGTATCAGAGTCAGTAAGTGAATCCGTATCTGAGTCAGTGAGCGAATCCGTATCTGAGTCCGTATCTGAATCAGTATCTGAGTCTGTATCTGAGTCAGTAAGCGAATCTGTATCTGAGTCAGTAAGCGAATCAGTTTCAGAATCCGTATCAGAGTCAGTAAGTGAATCCGTATCTGAGTCAGTAAGCGAATCAGTTTCAGAATCCGTGTCTGAGTCAGTATCTGAGTCAGTGTCTGAATCAGTAAGTGAATCCGTATCTGAGTCAGTAAGCGAATCTGTATCTGAGTCCGTATCAGAATCAGTAAGTGAATCTGTATCCGAGTCAGTGAGCGAATCCGTATCAGAGTCAGTGTCTGAATCAGTAAGTGAATCTGTATCTGAGTCAGTGAGCGAATCCGTATCTGAGTCTGTATCAGAATCAGTAAGCGAGTCCGTGTCTGAATCAGTAAGTGAATCCGTATCTGAGTCTGTATCTGAGTCAGTAAGCGAATCAGTTTCAGAATCCGTGTCTGAGTCTGTATCTGAGTCAGTAAGTGAGTCCGTATCAGAATCAGTATCAGAGTCTGTATCTGAGTCAGTAAGTGAATCTGTATCTGAATCCGTATCAGAATCAGTAAGTGAATCCGTATCAGAGTCTGTATCTGAATCAGTAAGTGAATCTGTATCAGAGTCAGTAAGCGAATCTGTATCTGAGTCTGTATCAGAATCAGTAAGCGAGTCCGTGTCTGAATCAGTAAGTGAATCTGTATCTGAGTCTGTATCCGAGTCAGTGAGTGAATCTGTATCTGAGTCAGTAAGCGAATCAGTTTCAGAATCCGTATCAGAGTCCGTGTCTGAGTCAGTAAGTGAATCTGTATCTGAGTCAGTAAGCGAATCTGTATCTGAGTCTGTATCAGAATCAGTAAGCGAGTCCGTGTCTGAATCAGTAAGTGAATCTGTATCTGAGTCAGTGAGTGAATCTGTATCAGAATCAGTAAGTGAATCCGTATCTGAGTCTGTATCAGAATCAGTAAGCGAGTCAGTGTCTGAATCAGTAAGTGAATCTGTATCTGAGTCTGTATCCGAGTCAGTGAGTGAATCTGTATCTGAGTCAGTAAGCGAATCAGTTTCAGAATCCGTATCAGAGTCCGTGTCTGAGTCAGTAAGTG
>NZ_BAAFQO010000045.1:0-1780 GCF_042849115.1 Lactococcus muris
TGTAACTTTTGATGGGTCAAGCACGACTGCATCAGCTGGAAGTTTAGCTTTTTCCTTTTCCTCATCTGTTGTTGCAGTAGCGAATTTAGTACCTTCTGGTGCTGTAACTTCTGTACCATTAGGCTCTTTATCCATAAATTTAGGTGCTGCAACTTGAGCATCTTCACCAATAACTCCTTCTACTGGTGTGTAAACTGGCACATAAGAATCTGCCACAGGAGTTGTTGCAAGCAATGAATCAAGTGCCAATGCATTATCCAAGCTCTTTGTATTTGTACCTTGCTCAAAGACAGCTACTGTGAAGTTTGTTGGACCTGTAAGATCATTTGGAATTGTATAAGATGTTGAATCTGCTGGCGCAAATGTGCCGTCAACTGTTGATACAATCGTTACTGGGTCACCAACAGCTACACCATCTCTGAACCACTGAACTTGATACTCACGTGATGGCAATAGTCCACCGATAGTCGCTTCAACCTTATCCCCTGCAAAGGCATTGTGATCACCACTTGCATCGTAGTTCAAAGCATCAATCATTGGTTGTGGTGCCATGATAGCAAAGTTGATTGACTTAATGTTATAAGCTGGATCAACCATTGTGAGGAATTTGTCAGCTGGATTTTGGAAAATGTTTGATGGGAAAGCGTTGCTCCAAACATTGTAATTATCAATCAACGGTGTTACATACATATAATCTTGATTGATATGACGATGTTTTTGACCAATTGTGCCGTTCCAAGCCATCAAGTTAGTGTGGTTTACATCTGCATCACTTACCAACTTGCCATATTCTTCATCAGTGATTGTATGTGAGATGCTTAAACCACTGTTTTGTTTTGTGGCGCTGATACCGTAAAGCCCTCTAAATGGAATGTAGTACCAACCGTTTGCATCAACTGTTCCGACTACTGTCTCAGCGATATGTGAGCCAACACCGTTTGCTTCTTGGTAAGCTTTAATAATCTCAGCTTGAGCTTGACGCATATCTTCTACTTGGTAGCCTTTATGCGCTTTCTTCCATGCATCCAACTGGCGTGTAACTTCGTCGTTCAAGTATGAAGCTACAATTTTTGTACCTGTTGCTTTGACATCGTTACCGTCATTAATCCATTGGTTAGCTAAAGAACCAGCATAATCACCGTTTTCAAACCAAGCATAACCGCGAAGTGCACCATAAGCGCCTTGGTCTGCCCATTCACCGCTTGCATTAGGTGATTTTTCCCATTGGTCTTCTGGTTTCACCAACCATGTATCTTCTCCAACCTTATCTTGCAAGATAACTTGGCCGTTAACGATACGGTTGACTCCAGCAGTGAAGTCCCATGATTCATTGTTACGGTTTGTACGGGTGTGGAAACCATAGATTCCATCACCTTGTTTAACAACATTGTACTTTGCAGGGTCAGGATTGTTAATCCAAGTTCTAATTGCGAATTTACCGTCACCAGCTAACTCGAACTTGTTGCCATTTTCTAATTCTGGATGATCCAAGTTGATGACAAATGTCCCGTCAGCTTCAGATGTTGTGTAGTAAATTTTAGAAACGTGTCCTTTACCATTTACCCATTGTAAATACACTTTGACACCGGCCATTGGAATATCGCCACTGCCAAAACCATTCATTGCTGTACCTGTTGTTTGTAGCCAAGCTTTACCAGCATAGCTCTTCTTAGCCCCTTGAACACCTGGGCTATAGACAGCATTCTTTTCTAACTCCTCTTGTAAGCCTGCTGAAACTGGTGTGTTTGGATCACCTGGAGTGGCTTCAGTTGCAGCTCGA
>NZ_BAAFQO010000046.1:0-1592 GCF_042849115.1 Lactococcus muris
GACTCTGATACAGACTCTGATACAGACTCTGATACAGATTCGCTTACTGACTCAGACACGGACTCTGATACGGATTCTGAAACTGATTCGCTTACTGACTCAGATACAGATTCACTTACTGATTCAGACACGGACTCGCTTACTGATTCTGATACAGACTCAGATACAGATTCGCTTACTGACTCTGATACAGATTCACTTACTGATTCAGATACAGACTCTGATACGGATTCACTTACTGATTCTGATACGGATTCAGATACAGATTCACTTACTGACTCAGATACAGACTCTGATACTGATTCTGATACGGACTCACTTACTGACTCAGATACAGATTCACTTACTGATTCTGATACGGACTCTGATACGGACTCAGATACTGATTCGCTTACTGACTCAGACACTGACTCAGATACTGATTCTGAAACTGATTCGCTTACTGACTCAGATACAGACTCAGATACAGATTCACTTACTGACTCAGACACGGACTCGCTTACTGATTCAGATACAGACTCAGATACGGATTCACTTACTGATTCAGACACTGATTCTGATACAGACTCACTTACTGATTCAGACACTGATTCAGATACAGACTCACTTACTGATTCAGACACTGACTCAGATACAGATTCACTTACTGATTCTGATACTGACTCGCTTACTGATTCAGATACGGACTCAGATACAGACTCGGATACAGATTCAGATACTGACTCTGATACGGATTCACTTACTGATTCTGATACTGACTCAGATACAGACTCTGATACGGATTCTGATACGGATTCGCTTACTGATTCTGATACGGACTCAGACACTGACTCTGATACAGACTCTGATACAGATTCACTTACTGATTCTGATACGGATTCACTTACTGATTCAGATACAGACTCTGATACGGATTCGCTTACTGACTCAGACACTGACTCTGATACAGACTCTGATACAGATTCACTTACTGATTCTGATACGGATTCACTTACTGATTCTGATACTGACTCAGACACGGACTCGCTCACTGATTCAGATACAGACTCAGATACAGATTCACTTACTGATTCTGATACGGACTCAGATACAGATTCGCTTACTGACTCAGACACTGACTCTGATACAGATTCTGATACGGACTCGGATATAGATTCACTTACTGATTCTGATACTGACTCAGACACGGATTCTGATACAGACTCTGATACAGATTCACTTACTGATTCTGATACGGACTCGCTTACTGACTCTGATACGGATTCTGAAACTGATTCGCTTACTGATTCTGATACTGACTCAGACACGGATTCAGATACAGATTCGCTCACTGATTCAGATACAGACTCAGATACAGATTCACTTACTGATTCAGACACTGACTCGCTTACTGATTCTGATACAGACTCTGATACAGATTCGCTTACTGACTCTGATACAGATTCACTTACTGATTCAGATACAGACTCAGATACGGATTCACTTACTGATTCTGATACGGACTCTGATACGGATTCGCTCACTGATTCAGATACGGACTCAGATACGGATTCGCTCACTGATTCAGATACAGATTCACTTACGGACTCAGA
>NZ_BAAFQO010000047.1:0-1438 GCF_042849115.1 Lactococcus muris
AGGAAAAAAGCCATAGTAATCCGCTAAAATGAAGTTACCAATCACCATTTTTAGTTAGGATTCCTATGACTCATTCAGATTCTATCACACTTTTGCTGGACCTCAAAGCCTCAGACTTAGTTTTTCCAGAGGAAAATTTTGTGCGCTTAGGTTTTACAAAGCTGACAGGACAGCATCAAGCACAAATCTTTTCCGCCAGCTATCGCCCTAAAAAGACGGTTTGCCCTGCTTGTGGTGTCATTGCTCAATGCCGAAAAGTCCGTGATTACAGGACTTCTCAAGTCCTTATGACACCTGCTGGACACAGGCCTAGAGTTCTGGCCTTGACCAAGGCCAAGTACGACTGTGCAGATTGTGGGGCCACATTTACCCCAAACCCCTATTTTATTGCACCTAGAGCTAATATCTCCTCCGTGGTTAAGGCTGCTATTTTGCTTGATTTCAAGGTCAAAATGTCTATGCGTGATGTGGCCAGACGCTACTTTGTCTCCCCTGCTTTCTGCTGGCAAATCGTGGATCAAATCTCTTTAAAACAAGCTTTTAGGCAGCTGCCAGAAGTCCTGTGTTTTGATGAATTTAAAGCCACTCAAAATTCTGATAATGGCTTAGCTTTTGTCTACTCTGATGGCTTGACACATGATATTATTGACATTCTAGAAAGTCGCAAACAAGCGGATTTGATGGCCTATTTCCTGAAATTCCCTCGCTCTGAACGTCTGAAAGTCAAAACCATTGTCATGGATATGAATGCCTCCTATCCTGCCCTTTTGACGCTTTTTCCCAATGCTCAGCTGATTATTGACGGCTTTCATGTGGTCCAACAGTTGTCACGAGTCTTTAATCAGCTGCGGGTCAAGGAAATGAAGGAATTGAAGAAACTCAAAGGCGACAATGGCAAGGTTTATCGCAAACTCAAGAAATACTGGCGCCAGCTCCTCAAATGGAACGGCAAGGTCAATTACCAAAAACGGAAACAATGGACGCTTTTTAGGGGAGAATGGCGGACCGAAGGTGACGTTATTGATTATCTTTTGAGCTATTCTCAGAAGCTTCAAGAAGCCTATACGGTCTATCAAAACGTTTTGGATGCCTTTCAGAACAAGCAAGCAGATGACTTTTTTGAGGCTATAGAAACCCTGCCTGAAAGCTTGCCAGAAGACTTTAAGAAGTCTTGTCGTTATCTGCTTAAACACAAACAAGCCATCGCAAGAGGCATTGTTTCGCCCTATTCCAACGGCCCACTTGAAGGCAAAAACAATCTCTGTAAACTCATCAAGCGTATTGCCTTTGGCTTTGTCAGATTTGACCATCTCAGAAAACGGATTTTACTCCAACAAATTCTTGTCAAGAAGCACTAAAAAAAAGCTGCCCCAAGGCAACTTTCTCATACTCACTCTAACTCATTTTTAGCGATTACCACCGCAGAGTTGACAGAGCC
>NZ_BAAFQO010000048.1:0-1393 GCF_042849115.1 Lactococcus muris
GACTCTGATACAGACTCTGATACAGACTCTGATACAGATTCGCTTACTGACTCAGACACGGACTCTGATACGGATTCTGAAACTGATTCGCTTACTGACTCAGATACAGATTCACTTACTGATTCAGACACGGACTCGCTTACTGATTCTGATACAGACTCAGATACAGATTCGCTTACTGACTCTGATACAGATTCACTTACTGATTCAGATACAGACTCTGATACGGATTCACTTACTGATTCTGATACGGATTCAGATACAGATTCACTTACTGACTCAGATACAGACTCTGATACTGATTCTGATACGGACTCACTTACTGACTCAGATACAGATTCACTTACTGATTCTGATACGGACTCTGATACGGACTCAGATACTGATTCGCTTACTGACTCAGACACTGACTCAGATACTGATTCTGAAACTGATTCGCTTACTGACTCAGATACAGACTCAGATACAGATTCACTTACTGACTCAGACACGGACTCGCTTACTGATTCAGATACTGACTCAGATACGGATTCACTTACTGATTCAGACACTGACTCGCTTACTGATTCTGATACTGACTCAGACACGGATTCTGATACAGATTCGCTCACTGATTCAGATACAGACTCACTTACTGATTCAGACACTGACTCAGATACGGATTCACTTACTGATTCTGATACGGATTCTGAAACTGATTCGCTCACTGACTCTGATACAGACTCAGATACGGATTCACTTACTGATTCAGACACTGACTCAGATACTGACTCAGACACGGATTCTGAAACTGATTCGCTTACTGACTCAGATACGGATTCACTTACTGACTCTGATACGGATTCTGAAACTGATTCGCTTACTGACTCAGATACAGATTCGCTTACTGACTCAGATACAGACTCAGATACAGATTCGCTCACTGACTCAGATACGGATTCACTTACTGACTCTGATACAGACTCAGATACTGATTCGCTCACTGACTCAGATACAGATTCACTTACTGATTCTGATACGGACTCGCTTACTGACTCTGATACGGATTCTGAAACTGATTCGCTTACTGATTCTGATACTGACTCTGATACGGATTCACTTACTGATTCTGATACGGATTCTGAAACTGATTCGCTCACTGACTCTGATACAGACTCAGATACGGATTCACTTACTGATTCTGATACTGACTCTGATACGGATTCGCTCACTGACTCAGATACAGATTCACTTACTGATTCTGATACGGACTCTGATACGGATTCTGATACAGATTCACTCACTGACTCGGATACAGACTCAGATACAGATTCACTTACTGACTCAGACACGGACTCTGATACGGATTCTGAAACTGATTCGCTTACTGACTCAGATACAGATTCACTCACTG
>NZ_BAAFQO010000049.1:0-1307 GCF_042849115.1 Lactococcus muris
TGAAAAGAACCAAGTAAAATAGACACTGTAAAAAACTTACAGTACAATCTATTTTAGGAGGTTCTTTTTGCATGGCTAAAAAAGGAAGTAAATTCAAGAAATATAGCCTTGAATTCAAATTACAAGTGGTTCAAGACTATTTGAGCAATAAATATGGTGGAGTGGATGCTATTACAAAAAAGCATGGTTTAAAATCATCCAGACAAGTGAGAGATTGGTTGAAACTTTATGAGGAAAACCCAGCTCTTCTTGGGCAAGATAAGCGAGGAAAGAAAGCTACAGGTCGTCCTAAAAGCTTCAAACTTGACGAGATGACTCTTGAAGAACAAAATGAATATCTGCGCATGGAGAATGATATCCTAAAAAAATACCAAGCGCTCCTCAAAACACTGAGCGAGCGCTGAAATTCCGTATTATTGATGAGCTCAGAGACAAATATGGCGTAAGTTTCCTCTGTTCTTATTTCCAACTCTCTCGCAGCGGTTTCTACGCATGGGTAAACAAGGGGAAACCTTTATATAAAGCTTTTAAAGAAGATATCGCGCAGCTCATTCAAGAAATTTTTGAAGTACATGAGAAAGGCTATCGTTACATTACCATGCAATTAAAACGCCTTTATGGTGTCGTTCTCAATCCTAAAACAGTCCTTCGTTATATGCAAATTCTTGGCTTAAAATCTCCCATTCGCAAGAAACGTTTTACTTCTTGCACAAAACGGGAAAGAAATGAAAAAGCAAGAGTCGTTATGCCCAACGCCCTTGCTCAAAACTTTGTCGCCACACGACCCAACCAGAAGTTAGTCACGGACGTCAGCTATATTTATCATAAAAGTGGTCGATGCTTCCTCAGCGTCATTAAAGACCTTTATGATAACTCTATTTTAGCATATAGGATTTCTCCTTTCAATGACAATAGGTTAGTCTTTGATAACTTAGACTTGGTTTTTAATGCACAGTGGGATACAGACCTTCCCTGTACTTTGCACTCTGACCAAGGCTTTCAGTATACCAACCGCACCTATATTAAGAAATTGTATAGGCATAATGTCATAACTTCACATTCTCGTAAAGGGAATTGTTATGACAACGCGCCTTGCGAGAATTTCTTTTCACATCTCAAGAGTGAATCTTTGGAACTTCATGTGCCTGAAAACGAGCAGGCTCTTCGACAACAAGTGGATGATTTCATCTTTTGGTACAATTATGACCGTCCACAAGAAAAATTAAAAGGCATGACACCAATGGAATATCGGAGTGCATACCTTATTGAACATCATAACTAAGTAGGTTTTTCTACTTGTCTATTTT
>NZ_BAAFQO010000050.1:0-1274 GCF_042849115.1 Lactococcus muris
TTGTTGGAGCAAAATCCGTTTTCTAAGATGATCAAAACGCCCAAAACCAAAGGCAATGCGTTTGATAAGCTTACAGAGATTATTTTTTCCCTCTAATGGGCCGTTGGAACAAGATGAGACAATGCCTCTTGCAATGGCCTGCTTGTGCTTAATTAGATAACGACAAGACTTTTTAAAGTCCTCAGGCAAGCTTTCAGGAAGGGTTTCAATGACCTCAAAAAAACGGTCAGGATGCTTGTCATGAAAGGCGTCCAAAGCAGACTGATAGACCTCATAGGCTTCTTGAAGTTGTTGGCTGTAGGCTAAAAGATAATCAATCACTTCCCCTTCTGTCCGCCATTCTCCGCGAAAAAGTGGCCATTGTTTCCGGTTCTGATAATTGACCTTGCCGTTCCATTTGAGAAGCTGGCGCCAGTATTTCTTGAGCTTGCGGTAGATCTTGCCATTGTCCCCTTTCAAATTCTTGAGTTGTTTCATTTCCTTGACCCGAAGCTGGTTAAAAGCCCGAGACAGTTGCTGGATGACATGAAAGCCATCAATGATTAATTTTGCATTGGGAAAGAGGGTCATAAGTGCAGGATAGGAGGCATTCATGTCCATGACAATGGTTTTCACCTTGAGACGCTCAGAGCGAGGGAATTTCAGGAAATAGGTCATCAAATCCGCTTGTTTTCGACTTTCCAGAATGTCAATAATATCATGTGTGAGTCCATCAGAGTAGACAAAAGCTAAGCCATTATCAGAATTTTGAGTGGCTTTGAACTCGTCAAAACAAAGGATTTCTGGCAAGCTCCTAAAGGTCTGTTTGAGTGGGATTTGATCTACAATTTGCCAGCAGAAAGCAGGCGACACAAAGTAGCGTCTAGCCACATCTGTCATGGCCATTTTGGCCTTAAAGTCAAGAAGAATGGCGGCCTTAACCAGCGAGGAGATATTGGCCCCAGGCGCAACGAAATAAGGGGCTGGTGTGAATGTAGCCCCACAATCTGCGCAGTCATACTTTGCCTTCTTTAGCTCCAAAACTCTGGGTCTATGCCCGCTAGGTGTCATAAGGACTTGAGAAACCCTGTAATTACGGACCTTACGGCTGTCTGAAATCACACCACAAGCAGGGCAAACCGTCTCTTTAGGGCGATAGCTGGCGGAAAAGATTTGTGCTTGATGATGTCCTGTCAGCTTTGTAAAACCAAGTCGGAAGTAGTTTTCTTCAGGGAAAATGAGGTCTGAGGCTTTCAAGTCTAGCATCAATGTGATAAAATCGGAATGAGTCATAG
>NZ_BAAFQO010000051.1:0-1212 GCF_042849115.1 Lactococcus muris
TTACTGATTCTGATACGGATTCACTTACTGATTCAGATACAGACTCTGATACGGATTCGCTTACTGACTCAGACACTGACTCTGATACAGACTCTGATACAGATTCACTTACTGATTCTGATACGGATTCACTTACTGATTCTGATACTGACTCAGACACTGACTCGCTCACTGATTCAGATACAGACTCAGATACAGATTCACTTACTGATTCTGATACGGACTCAGATACAGATTCGCTTACTGACTCAGACACTGACTCTGATACAGATTCTGATACGGACTCGGATATAGATTCACTTACTGATTCAGATACTGACTCAGACACGGATTCGCTTACTGATTCTGATACTGACTCAGATACAGATTCACTTACTGATTCTGATACGGACTCGCTTACTGACTCTGATACGGATTCTGAAACTGATTCGCTCACTGATTCAGATACAGACTCAGATACGGATTCACTTACTGATTCTGATACTGACTCAGACACGGATTCTGATACAGATTCGCTCACTGATTCAGATACAGACTCAGATACAGATTCACTTACTGATTCAGACACGGACTCGCTTACTGATTCTGATACAGACTCTGATACAGATTCGCTTACTGACTCTGATACAGATTCACTTACTGATTCAGATACAGACTCAGATACGGATTCACTTACTGATTCTGATACGGACTCTGATACGGATTCGCTCACTGATTCAGATACGGACTCAGATACGGATTCGCTCACTGATTCAGATACAGATTCACTTACTGACTCAGACACGGACTCAGATACAGATTCACTTACTGATTCTGATACGGATTCGCTCACTGATTCAGATACAGACTCAGATACAGATTCACTTACTGATTCTGATACTGACTCAGATACAGATTCACTTACTGACTCAGACACTGACTCTGATACGGATTCTGAAACTGATTCGCTTACTGACTCAGATACAGATTCACTTACTGATTCAGACACGGACTCGCTTACTGATTCTGATACAGACTCTGATACAGATTCGCTTACTGACTCTGATACAGATTCACTTACTGATTCAGATACAGACTCAGATACGGATTCACTTACTGATTCTGATACGGACTCTGATACGGATTCGCTCACTGATTCAGATACGGACTCAGATACGGATTCGCTCACTGATTCAGATACAGATTCACTTACTGACTCAGATACTGACTCAG